>NZ_BFAY01000002.1 GCF_003112675.1 Leptospira johnsonii
TGGATAACCTGAGATATAAGGAGATCAAAATCTGAGCTTGTCTCAGAACGACGAAAACCTGGGGCTTTCGAAAGAAGGCTCCAGGGGTGTAACAAATCGGTGAGTCACGCTACTCTATATGTTTTCGAAGAGACTTTCTCTTCTTCTTTAATCCCTAACATTCTAATTTAGTTTATCATCTGAGATGATTCTCACTGTGAGTCACATTGTTGGAATTCCTACACGAGTGTTTCTTTAGCCGAGAGGGATACGGCATTTACCTGCTAATAAGCAGCCCCATAGATACAAATGATTCTCATATCCGAAGACTATAATAGAAATAAGTTGAAGAGGGGAAGTGACGATATCTAGTCCGATCGAAAATGGATAAAGAATAGGGTAGGCACTCCAAACGGAGAGTCGATCGTCTTTCTTTCTTAGATCGTCTGGTCTGGCTATAAATAGAATTCCTTCAGGAAGATCTTCTATATGTCCTTTAAGTCGAAAGACCCGACTTTCTGTTTTCCAAATTTTCGAGATTCCTGATGAATACTCCGACTGAAACGCGAGAATTCTTTCTCCCTTTGGTAAAGAGAATTTACTGATTCCTAATATTTCACATTTGTTTAGAGAGATGTTTTTGGGGATAGGTGAAGGACGGCCTGAATCGGTCATAAAGATTTCGAACGGTCCGCCTGCTGAACTCAGATTTATGACTTCTCCACCACTTGCCTGAATTTTTAAATATCGATGGCTGAAATATGAGCCGAAGCATAGTTCTGCTGAGATGATCTCGTGCCCTTTAAGAAACTCTTTGGCATTTACAGTAATATATGTTCTAGTCTTTGGACGAAAGATTTGTTTTTCGAGTTGGTGAGGGGAGGGGAATGGGTTTAGTAAAGGATCGAATCCGTTTTTAGAATGCAGGACCAAATCTAGACCTGGGAGCCAAATTCCGTTTTTTAATTCGGGAATTTCCTCGATTGTTAATTGTTCGCTAAATTCCAAAGCTTCGCCATTACAAGGATCCAGATACTTGAAGTCCTGATATGCATAGAAACTCGGACGCATTGATTCGATCTTAATACATCCAAATTCCGGGTCTATGTATCTATATTTGGTATCCTGCTCATTATATAAACCCGACGAATATAGGAATAAGAGCTCTTTTGAGGACCTTCTTATTACATTTACGTTTAAGATACTTTTCTTGAGATAGGGGAGGCTATCTTTCTGGTCTCTAAGACTCGTATGATGTTTTGCAAGAACGGAATATGTAAAACAGTTCCAATTAGTAATGCTAATAAGGAAAAGAAAGAGAATTTTACGCATAACTTCCTCAATTGGATTCAACTAGATCGGCACCCTCTTTAAAATTTAATCTTCCAAATTCACCAGCAATGTAGCCGACGATTTGGTTTCCTGAAATCAAAGTAGCCAATCTATCTAATCGTAAATCTGTATCTGATACAACTCTGGATTGAACCATTCCGAATTTTGCCTGTGGACTTAAGAAATACATTGCATTAAGTTTTCCTGTTACTGCCACATTGGAAAAATCTTTCTCAATAACTATAATAGAATCTATTTTAAAAGTGCCTGCCTTAGTAGTGATGGTTAGATTCGCCTTCTTGAGCCCGAAAGATTTTGGATTAGGGATATAGCCTTCGTCCTTCTCATTTGCAACTCGCTTTGTTATCTTTCTATAACTGGAAGTTTCGATCATGAAACCTTCTTTTACGTATCCTTCCTTATCCAAAAAAATATGTTGTTCATAATCTTTCATGAAACGAAGTAAGGAGGAAGTTTCTATAAAACTATGCTTTACTTCAAATAGAGTACCTCTCCGGGAGACGATTTCCATCTTCTGTATCGTGCCATCCAAGCCATGATATATTGCGTAATCTCCTATCTTAGGGTCGGAATGGATCGGCAACCAATTTGGTGCTGGAGCTGATTCTACGAGACCCTTTGCAATTCCTGTAGGAACCAATGAAGCGCAATGAATAGTTAGCAGAAAAGATGCTGAAAGAAGATAAAATCTAAGAATTTTCATCGAATAAAGAGGAAACTAATCCGAAAAACTTCGGATTGTCAAATTTAAATTTACTAAGTTGTCTTATGTTGTTGGAGTTCCTACAGGGGAATGGAGATCGCCCCCACCCAGATTCGGGTGGAGGAGGCGGGCTTGTGGGAGAAGCTATTCCCCCTATATACTAAAATCCTTAAAATAGCAATCCCAATTTTCACCCAACACTCATGTTGGAATTCCAACAAATCTACTCGAACAATTTTTCACTTAACAATTCGTGAACTATACCTGCCCCAGCCATACCTCCTGAGGCAGCGGCTAATAAAACGGAATGAGCGCCGCTTGCATTGTCCCCGCAAGCATAGACGCCATCTACACTTGTCTTTCCTTTTTCTCCAACTTTGTAGAAGCCGAACTTGTCTTTTTCACAACCAAGTTCTTCTCCAATTTTGGATTTGAGTTTGAAAGGAAAAGAAGGAAGTGCATAAAGAGCCTCTCTTTCTATAGTCTCTTCATTTTCAAAAGTGACGGCTTTTAGTTTTTCGCCTTCGTATATAAAGCCGGTAATCTTTTCTTCTATTAGCCGGATCTTTTTTTTCTTCAATAAGTCTTTTTGTTCTTCCTGTAACTCAGCTTTTCCATTCGTAAAAACTATTAAATCGGAAGCGAGATCGAATATTAGGGGAAGCATATACATCAACATGTCTCCGTTTCCTATCAAGCCTATCTTGGAGCCTTTCACTTCGAAACCATGGCAATAGGGACAATGGAAAATGGATTTACCCCAGAGTTCCTTATATCCGGGGATCGGAAGATGTTCGTCTTCTACACCGTATGCAAGAATGACCTTCTTAAAATAAAATGTTTTATCTGACGATAATTTTGCGGCAAAGCCGGGTCCTGATTTTTCTACGGAAAGAACGCTCCCTTCGAAAAAGGAGATCGTATTATATTTTTCTAAATCTTTTCTGACCAACTTTCTCCATTCTGCCGGGTGGATCCCGTCCCTGGTCGGAAAGTTATTCAAATGGGAAGAAGCTGCGTTTCTCGGTCGACTGTCGTCGCAGACTAGAGCGGTCCTGCTCATTCTTCCCAAGGCCAATGCAGCGCTGAGTCCCGCAGGACCTCCGCCTATGATCAATGCTTCAAAATCAAATTTCATTTGTGTCCTCCTTGAGGATCTTTTGATGATATAATTATTGGAATTTTATCATTCTAAAAACTGTAAATACATTTGGGAGAAATTTTGAATTTTTTGCTTTTATTCCTAATCTGGTTGATTTATTGATACCTAATAGGTATCAATTGTTATGGATTTAGCTAAATTAAGATCTTTTATAGTAGTCGCTGAGGAATTAAACTTTCGAAAGAGTGCAGAAATTTTAGGAATGTCCCAGCCTCCTCTTACCCGATTGATCTCCTCTTTCGAAGAGGAGCTTTCTACCAAATTATTCGAAAGGTCTACAAGGCATGTAAAACTTACCGGGGCGGGAGTGTATCTTTTAAAAGAAGGTAGGGAAATCATCGCAAAAGCGGAAAACATAGAAAGAGAAGTCCGTTCTATAGGTAAGCTCAAAGCTGGGGGGCTCAGCATCGGTTTTTCCACGACTACATTTATGGCTAGTTTACCTCAGATCATTAACGAGTTCCAGGATCGTTTTCCTAGGATCAAATTACAACTTCAGCAGGAATCTAGAAGATGGATCATCAAAGGCCTAAAATCTGCTCAGTTCGATATTTGTTTTTTAGAAGGAGTAGTGTCTGATCCTCATTTGGAAAAACATCCCGTCCATGACGAGGTGCTTGGTGTGCTTGTTCCGAAAAAACATCCTCTTGCTAAAAGAGAAGAGATTGAATTTAAGGAATTAAAGGACGAAACCATCATATTACATCCTAAAAAGGACTCAGGTAGTTTTTACGATACGATCTCTTCTCTTTTTAAACAAAGCGGGATTAAACCCAAGGTGTACATAAAGAAAGAAAGAGAAAGTTGCCCAATCTTGGTTGCGACTGGAAAGGGGGTTTCTTTGACAATTTTGGGAGCTCAGAATTTTGCACCTAGGGATACTAAATTTGTTCCGATCAAACAATTGTATCTGCCTGTTTCCGTTTTTTATATTCCGGAAAATAAAAATCCTTCCTTAAAGACTTTTTTAAGCTTTGTATCCGAAAGTAGTTTTATCAAAAACAAACATGCGGAATGCCTCATGGATGTAATGAGGCTATAAGGCAAGAAGTAAAAACTACCGGTTGTAGTATAGATACCCTTATTCAAGCTGTAATCAAAGATTAATACTGATACTTTTTATTCTGTCCAGGCGACCTGTATTTCTCTCGGACCTACAAATGGAAGTCTCCCGTGAGAAACGGAATAATTGTCTATATACAGAATATCATCTTTTTTCCAGGAGAAAATCTGGATATTCTTCCAGAAAATACTTATAATGGTCTTAATATCTTTATTAGAAATTTCTGATCCATCTCCGTAGGTTGCATGCACGTCCAGATCTTCCGATTTGCTGAATAGTTTTTTTATCCAGGTCAATAGGTTTAGGATCAGATATACTGCTAACCCTCTTAAAGTTTTCTGTCTTTTTAGAATATATTTATATTCTAATCTAGGAGAATCGATATGGAATGTCTGGCTATGGTTATGCCAAGCCTTGGAGTTTGCAATCGGATGTTTTCTAACGCCTACTTGAGAATTAATTAATCTTAATTTATTTCCAGGCAGCCATTCATGAGTGAAACTCTGTTTTTTTATCTCCTTCTCCGCTTCTTTTTTATCCTCGGTTTTGAACATTTCACTCCAAGGTTTGGTCTTCCAAAGGTTATAACGAGAAGCTCCCGGACCGTCATAATGACGAATATACCTAATCCCTTCTTTTTCCACTTTTTCCGAAATATGACTAGGCATTTCCCTTAAGACAGTTCTTAGATCAGTAATAGGAGTTTCTCCGTTTTTAGAAGGGGCTAGTTTCGCATAAAAGAAAAGTTTTTTAGGAGGTTTATTTAAGAAGCTCATCTCCGCGTGTTGCATGATCGGATAAGCCGAAGGAAGTTCGCTCGCGGTATGAACAAATTTCGTTTTTTTATCTCTGGGAGAAGTTCCCAAATATGCTTCGGACAAATTGCGATCTAATGCAAGAGCGACTTTTTCGAAATTTTCAGAAGAACCTATATTAAAACCTCTGAATAGTATCGCGCCGTAGATCAAAAGGTCTCTTTGTATTTCTTTATGATTTTTCTTGATCCAGCCCGTTAGATATTTTAGATCCGCTTTCTCCGGAGAAGAGGGAGAATAAACGATCGGAAGATTCAATCCTTCGATCAGGTTTTTGGAAATTTCTTCAGAAGTTTTTGCTTTATTGACCAGGGCCTTCTTTTTCCCTGAAGTTTGAACAAGACTAGTCGCAGACATATTGGTTCCCCTTAAAAACCACTTCAATAAAGCCTTCTCCTCGCATCGATTTACATATCTAATATATTAGAATAAAAATCGTTATTATGGATAATGGTTTATACGAACGCGCAATAAATTGTGCATTCGTTCAAAATTTAAAGGTAGCTTGGAAACTGGATCGACTTTGGGACTTTTCTCACAAAACTTCCCCCCAACTTATGAAATTATCCAAATTATTGATCGCGAATCGGGGCGAAGTTTCCATCCGGATCGCAAGAGCTGCTTCCAGAATAGGAGTTCCTACAGTCTCAGTCTATTCGGAAGACGATTCCAATTCGAGACATAGATTAGCGACTGATGTTTCCAGCCCTCTTAAAGGAAGAGGTGCGAAAGCATATTTAGACCAGGAAGATATACTATCTATCGCGCAGAGAGAAGGTTGTGATGCCATTCATCCAGGTTATGGATTTTTAAGTGAGAATTCCGACTTCGCAAGAAGATGTGGAGATTTGAAGATCAACTTTGTAGGTCCTAATCCCAAGACACTCGAGGTCTTGGGAGATAAATTAAAAGCGGTCTTACTCGCAGAATCCTTAGGAGTTCCTAGTCTGCCTGGACTTCGTAAGGTAATCGATCTAAAAGAAGCCAAAGAATTCCATTCCAAAAACGGAATATTTCTTTTGAAAGCGATTGCCGGAGGAGGTGGAAGGGGCATCCGTATCATAAACAGCACAGAAGAACTAGAAGCAAAATTCAAAAGTTGCTCGGAAGAGGCACTACATTCATTCGGAAATTCTAATTTATATGCGGAAAAATATCTGCCAATCGCAAGACATGTGGAGGTCCAGATCTTTGGAGATGGTTCTGGGAATATTCTTCATTTTTGGGACAGGGATTGTTCTCTCCAAAGAAAAAACCAAAAATTAGTAGAGATTGCGCCTGCTCCTTTTTTAGATCCTAAGCTCCGAGAAAAGATCATCTCTTATTCTTTGAAGATGGCTTCTCATCTTTCTTATAAAAGTTTAGGTACTTTTGAATTTTTGATCAGTCCAGACTCCGAGATATATTTTATAGAATCCAATCCAAGATTGCAGGTAGAACATACGATCACTGAAGAGATCACTGGAGTAGATCTTGTGGAAACGCAGTTGGAGATTGCTTCCGGAAAATCCTTCCAAGAGATCGGGTTGGATCAGAAAAAAATAGGTCCTCCTAACGGTTATGCGATCCAGATCAGGATCAACTCGGAAACCTGGGACCAAAAAGGAGAGATTTTACCTTCTTCCGGAAAGATAAAAGTATTCGAGCCTAGTTCCGGTCCTGGGATAAGAGTGGATACTTCCGTATATTCCGGCTACGAGGTCGGTCCTAATTTTGATTCCTTACTTGCAAAATTAATCGTTCATTCTAAACACTTCGAGTTCTCAAAACTGATCCATTCTGCGTATCGTGCCTTATCCGAATTTAGGATAGAAGGTGTCAAAACAAATCTCCCCCTTCTTCTAAACGTGCTAAGAAGAAAAGAACTCGATACCTACGAAGTTTGGACCAGGTTTATAGAAGAGAATATCAGAGAACTTCTTTCTACTTCTGAAGCAGACCATAAAATATATAATTTTGAAATAACAGGGGATCATAATTTAGAGAATTCTAAAATAAAAGAAGAAGTTCCTGAAGGACTGTTGTCTTTTCATTCTCCTATGACTGGAAGTCTTATTGAAATTTACTCTAAGGAAGGGGAGGCTATTCGGAAGGGAGAAAAGGTCGCTCTTCTTTCTTCCATGAAGATGGAACATCTTTTGCAGTCTGAAACTACAGGTATCGTTGAAAAAGTTTTGGTCGAGCCTGGAAAGGTTGTTTCGGAAGGAGACGTATTGGTTTGGATCCGACCGGAAGATCTGGAACATTCTTCTTTTCATCATTCGGAAGAGATCGATCCGAATCATATTCGCCCTGATCTGAAAGAAGTGATAGATCGTCTAACTTTGAACGAAGATATTGCGAGACCTCAAGCTGTTTCTAAAAGGCATAAAAGAGGACAAAGGACTGCAAGAGAGAATGTGGCGGATCTTTGTGATCCGGGAACTTTTGTAGAATACGGAAGCCTTGCCATTGCCGCCCAGAGAAGAAGAAGGTCCCTGGAAGAATTGATCAAACTCAGTCCGGCGGATGGACTTATTGCAGGTCTTGGAACAGTGAATGGAGAATTATTCGATCCTCGCTTAGCAAGAGTTTCAGTACTCGCTTATGATTATACGGTTTTTATGGGAACCCAAGGTGCTATGAACCATAAAAAGACGGATCGATTTTTAGAAATGGTAGAAGGCCAAAAACTTCCTTTGGTATTTTTTACAGAAGGTGGAGGAGGTCGTCCCGGAGAAGTGGATATGCCTGCAGTTGCAGGTTTGGATCTGCATACGTTTCGTAAGTATGCGGGCTTAAAAGGAAAAAGCCTGAGGATTGCGATCGCTTCCGGTAGATGTTTTGCGGGGAATGCTGCCTTATTCGGAGCGAGCGATATCAGGATCGCAACAGAAGATTCTAATATAGGTATGGGTGGTCCCGTGATGGTAAAAGGTGGGGGACTTGGGAACTTCTCCGCAGAGGAGATCGGTCCTGCGGAGACCCAAACCAAAAACGGTGTAATCGATATATTAGTGAAAAATGAAGAAGAGGCGGTCCTAACTGCGAAAAAGGCTCTCTCTTATTTTCAAGGAGATATCAAAAAATTCGAATATAAGGACCAGAAGATCCTAAGGACTCTCATTCCTGAAAACCGTTTGAGGTCCTATGAGATACGTTCTATCATTTCTTCCTTAGCGGATACCGATTCCGTTCTGGAATTCAGAAAGGATTTTGCAAAAGGAATTGTGACTTCTCTTATCCGAATAGAAGGCAGGCCATTAGGTTTAATTGCGAATAATCCGACTCATCTCGGAGGAGCGATCGATGCAGAAGGGGCGGAGAAGGCCGCCGAGTTTGCGGAATTTTGCGATCTGAACAAACTTCCACTATTATTTCTTTGTGATACGCCAGGCTTCATGGTTGGACCGGAGGCAGAGAAGAAAGGACTTGTACGTAAGGCCGCTAAATTTTTCGAAGCAGGTGCATCTTTGCAGGTTCCAGTGTTTACGATCATTCTCAGAAAAGGATATGGTCTGGGTGCAATGGCAATGGCTGCGGGCAGTTTCCATTCTCCTGTATTTACTATCTCGTGGCCAACGGGAGAATTCGGGGCGATGGGCATAGAAGGAGAAATTAGAACGGGATATCAAAAGGAACTTGCAGAAGTTAAGGATTGGAAAGAGAGGCAAATTTTATTCGAGCGTTTGGTTGCCGAGGCTTATGAAAGAGGTAAGGCGATCAATATGGCTTCGTACCTGGAAATAGACGCCGTGATCGACCCTGCCGAATCCAGGAAATGGATCTTGAGAGGATATGATTCCTGCATTTAGAGAGATTCCAGTTGGAAATAAATGTTTTCTGAGTCATCGTAAAAATCTTGATTAGATCCGGATCTGTGTTTCTATTTTCCCCTCACATGGGAGGTATTCATGTTTAGAAGTCCTAAAGCCAAAATTATTGCCTTATTTACCGTGATCGCTTTGACCGTTTCTTTCTCTTATTTGAGCGCTCAAACCTTGAACGTTTACGGAACTTATAAAGTGACTGGTACAAATCCTAATGGAAGTAAATACAAAGGAAGTGTTACCATTACTTTGAACGAGGACGGGTCTTACAATTTTGAATGGTCCGTAGGAAATAGTTTTTCCGGAACGGGTACTTTGAGCGGAAATACTTTAACAGTGGATTGGGGCGATACCTATCCTGTGATCTATACGGTCAAGAATGGAGGGAATCGATTAGAAGGAACTTGGGGGAACGGAACAGGTACTGAAATCCTTTCCAAATAAGATCTATTAATATAAAAATCCCCGTCGTGCTAATGCTACGCGGGGATTTTCTTTATGATCCTTTTCTATTTTTTTTTAAACTAGATCGAAAAATCTTCCAGATATTCTACATATACTTTCGCTTTTCTGATCCTGAGATAAACTGTTTCTCCAGGAAGTAGATTTAACTCTTTAAAAGTAGATTGGTCCAACAAGGACTCGATCAAAGTTCCCGAATCTAAACGTTTTAATTCAATTCTTACATTTCTACCTGTAGAATGGATATATTGTATTTCTGCAGGGATCCCTTGGGAAGAATTTCTGGAAATTTCCACATCGTACGGTCTAACGTAAGCGACTCCCTCTTTGTCCACAACGTCGGAATGTTCCGGTGTGTCTACATTCAAGTCTCCGATCTTTGCGGTTCCCTCGTGGATCCTTCCATGGAAAAGATTCACGTCTCCTAAGAAGTGGAAAACGAAAGGTGTCTTAGGTTTATTATACACTTCGTCGGGCGTGCCGATCTGTTCTATTTTTCCGGATCTTAAGATGACAATCGAGTCGCTGACTTCCAACGCTTCTTCTTGGTCATGAGTCACGAATACGCTCGTGATATGGATTTCGTCGTGTAGTCTTCGGAGCCAAGTGCGTAATTCTTTTCTTACCTTTGCGTCCAAAGCTCCGAAAGGTTCATCCAAAAGTAAAAACTTAGGTTCTATCGCTAAGGCTCTCGCCAATGCCACCCTTTGTCTTTGTCCTCCGGATAATTCAAAAGGAAATCTTGCATGGAAATTTTCCAACTGTACCAATTTTAAAAGTTGGAATACCTTCTCTTGGATCTCTTCTTTAGAAGGTCTTGTGGATCTAGGGCGGACCTTTAAGCCGAATGCGATATTTTCAAAAATCGTCATATGCCTAAAGAGTGCATAATGTTGGAATACGAATCCTACTCCTCTGTCCTTAGAATTTTTGGATTTGGATTTTTCTCCGTTGAATAGGATCTCTCCTTCGTCCGGAGTATCAAGACCTGCGATCATTCTTAATAACGTCGTCTTTCCGCTTCCGGAAGGTCCGAGTAGCGCGACTAGATCTCCATTCGGGATGGTCAGGTCCACTTGATCCAAAGCTTGGAATTTTCCGAATCGTTTACTTACATTTCGAATTTCAATAGACATTCTATTCTCCTAGGATTTGGAAACCTGAGCGTTTGTATTTTTTTCTTTTCCGAGACCTGTCGTTTCAGGGATCTCCATTTCTTCTTTTCGATGAAGATTTCTCTCCAAGATCGTTTTTAAGAGTAGGGTAAGAAGAGAAAGAAATACGAGTACCGATGCCGCGGAAAATGCTCCTACCGAATTGTACTCATTATACAACATTTCTATCTGTAAAGGCAATGTATTGGTCTTTCCTCGGATATGCCCGGACAATACCGAAACCGCTCCGAATTCTCCCATGGCTCTCGCGTTACAAAGTATAAGTCCGTATAAAAGTCCCCATTTAATATTCGGGATGATAATTTTGATGAATGTTTGGTAAAGAGAAGCCCCGAGTAAGATCCCCGCCTCCTCTTCTTCTTTTCCCTGGCTTTGCATGAGAGGGATTAATTCTCTCGCAACAAATGGAAGTGTGATAAATACCGTAGCGATCACTAGTCCAGGAGTATTGAATACGATCTTAATATTCCATTCTTCTAATATGTCTCCCATCCATCCTTGTTTTCCAAAAAGTAATAGGAAGATTAGGCCGGAAATTACGGGAGAGACCGCGAATGGAGAATCTATAATGGTAAGAAGGATATTTTTTCCTGGGAATTCAAATCTGGTTAAAAGAAATGCAGCGATCAACCCAAAGGCGGTATTCAATGGAACTGCGATCCCTGCCACCTTCAATGTCATGATCATTGCGGCGATCGTGTCGCTATCCTGTAATCCTTTTAAGTAAGCTTCCCAACCTTGTGCGAACGCTTCTAAGAAGACTACTGTGATCGGAAGGATTAGAATGATGAATGCAAGAACTAAGACCGCAAAGATCAAAGATAAGCGGATCCAAACGGATTCTGTTTCTTTCATCCTAGTCTCCTGGAGGCTCTGTTTTGCAGATAGTTGATCCCGAACATGATCATAAAGGAAAGAACCAACATAAGTACTGCGATCCCTGTCGCTTTTGCGTATTCGTACTGTTCCAATTTGGTAACTATGAGTAATGGAAGGATTTCAGTTTTGCCTGGAAGGTTTCCTGAAATAAAAACGACTGATCCGTATTCTCCAATACCTCTAGCAAATGCCATGCTTGTTCCTGCGAGTAGAGAGGGAACTAACTCCGGTAGGATTACCTTGGTGAAAGTTTGGAACCTGCTCGCTCCTAAACAATAAGCGCTTTCTTCTAATTCCTTAGGAAGATCTTCCAGGATTGGTTGAACGGTTCTGACTACGAATGGAAATCCTATGAATACTAAAGCGATCACGATCCCGATCGGAGTGTATGCGATCTTGATCCCATAAGGTGTGAGATATTTTCCGATAAAACCGCTAGGAGCATAGATTGTGGTTAATGCAATCCCTGCGACCGCGGTGGGAAGAGTGAACGGAAGATCTACAAGTGAATCTAAGATCTTTTTACCTGGAAAATTGTAACGAACCAAAACCCAGGCGAATAAAAATCCAACGAATAGATTGATAATAGCTGCGACTCCTCCCGCTCCGAAACTTAAATACAGAGCTTGCTGGATCCTATCCTCTGAAAAAACTTCCCAGAGTCCGGAAACGCCTAAGGTCGCAGATTTAAAAAATAATGCGGATAATGGAATAATGACTAGTAAGCTTAGGTAGAATACGGTGAGTCCTAAGGACAGACCGAAGCTTGTTTTTGAATAGGGACGGAAAATCAGTTTCAAATGGGAAACCCTTTGAGTCGATTCTTGGGAAACGCCCTATTTCGTCAAACCAAGAGCCGCCTGATGGCGGCTCCCTTTTTGTAAGTAAGGCTCAGTTTGTTGAGTTTCTACTTACTTCTTTGCTTCGCTGTAGATGGAGTCGAAAAGACCGCCGTCAGCGAAATGTTTTTTATGAGCTGCTGCCCAGGAACCTTCTATACTTCTCACATCGAACAAATTGAGTTTAGGGAATTTTGCAACATTCGCTTTTAGGATAGCTGCATCGTTCGGACGGAAGAAATGTTTTGCGATGATTTCCTGGCCTTCTTTGGTGTATAAGAAATCCAAATAAGCTTTTGCTACTTCTTGGGTTCCTTTTTTAGCAGCCACTTTTTCAACGATTGCTACAGGAGTTTCCGCAAGAATACTGGTGCTTGGATAAACCACTTCGAATTGAGCATTTCCACCGTTTGCTTTTCTGGACTCGGATAGAGCAAGTTCTGCTTCATTTTCCCAAGCAAGAAGAACATCACCGATCCCTCTTTGGACGAAAGTAGTAGTGGAACCTCTGGCACCTGTATCCAGAACGGAAGTGTTCTTGTAGAGGTTTCTCACGAACTCGATCGCCTTTTCTTCGGTTTTATATTGTTTTTTAGCGAATCCCCAAGCAGCTAAATAGTTCCAGCGAGCTCCACCGGAAGTTTTAGGGTTTGGTGTGATCACTCCGATCCCTGGTTTAACCACATCGTCCCAGTCTTTGATCCCTTTAGGATTTCCTTTTCTGACTAAGAACACGATTGTAGAATAGTATGGAGTAGAATGGTTCGGGAATGCTTTCTCCCAATCTTTGGAGACTGCACCGCTATTAGAAACGATACTATCGATATCGTAAGCAAGTGCAAGAGTGACTACATCCGCTTCTAATCCGTCGATTACCGCTCTAGCTTGTTTTCCGGATCCGCCATGGGATTGTTGGATAGTAAGGTCTTTGCCGGACTTCTTCTTCCAAGCCTCTACGAATTTTTTGTTAATTTCTTCGTAAAGCTCCCGAGTCGGGTCGAAAGAAACGTTTAACAGGGTATCTTCCGCATATGCGGCTAATGAGAAAATACTGATTAAGGCCAGAGCGCCGATTCCGTTGGCAATTGACCGGAGTATAGAATTTTTAGATTTTGCTTTCATAAGGTTCACTTTTACGTCCCTTCCGACGATAACTCGGAATTTTTATCCAATAAATTGGATATTTATCTGTTATAGTCAGAATCGCTCCCTTTTTGTCAAGAAGGGTTTTATATTTTAGGATATTTTTTTCCTATTTTGAACGCTTTTTTGATTCTATCCCTCAGAATTCGTTTAAAGCGGATTTTCTAAAGAAATGAAAAAGGCCTTCACCTTCTTAACTCTAATTTTGCTCCCATTCTTTTTCTCTGGATGTACCGAATCTTTGGCAAAAGTAGAACATCCTGTAATTGTGCAGGGAGTATTGGAGTTAAGTAACTATGATCTCGAAGAACAAGGGCCCATTCTACTTTCTGGACTTTGGAAATTCAGATG
The DNA here is from genome assembly GCF_003112675.1 of Leptospira johnsonii. Lineage (NCBI taxonomy): Bacteria > Pseudomonadati > Spirochaetota > Leptospiria > Leptospirales > Leptospiraceae > Leptospira > Leptospira johnsonii. The sequence continues at coordinate 13,734 of NZ_BFAY01000002.1, forward strand.
GTTGTATTGGAAAAGTTCCGGGTTAGAGAGCCAAAATTCCTATGAGATAGTCAGCGTACCTTCTTCTTGGAACGGAAAGAACGGATCCAGATTGGGAGAAGGTTATGGGACCTATGAACTTAACGTAAAACTAAATCGAAATTACGGAGAACTTGCGTTTATCTTACAAGAGCAAAGTTCCTCTTACTTTTTATATGTGAACGGCAAACTTTTAGCTTCCTGCGGAGAAGTTGAATTTCCTTCAAGCTTCGATATCACCCTCTTCGACGTCCAACCTGCCTGGTGTAATAAGCTTGTGAAATTCACTCCGGATGGAGAAGAGCTGAAGATAGATATGCAGATCGCAAATCGGGACCATAGACTGGGAGGCTTTTGGGCGCCGATCCGATTCGGAACTTCTTCCAGTATGGAAAAGACCTGGAACGCGGAAAGATTTTTGGATCTATTCTTAGCAGGAGGACTTTTCTGTATAGGTCTACTAAATCTTATCTATGCGGTGGTCAGAAGGGGAGAAGCAGCCTCCATGTATTTCGGCACATACTGTCTGATCATGGCGATAAGAGGTCTATTTTCCGGAACCAGGATCATTTCAGAATATATTGATTTTCTAAAGTATCATCATTACGTCAGGATAGAATATGTTACTTTCTACCTTGCAATACCCGTTTTTTTAAGTTATATACTTTCCGTTTTCCCGAGAGAATTAAAAAGGATACTAGTGGATCTGGTCTGGTGGATCGCTATCGGAGCCTGTCTTGTTGTCCTAGTATTCCCGGTTAGAATATTCACATTCACCATTACGATCTATTATTTAGTGGCGTTTCTTGCAGGAACACTCGGATTATTCTCCCTTACTAAAGCGGCTTTAAGAAGAAGAAAAGGCGCACTCATAATACTCGCCGGTTTCGTATTCGTGTATGCCGCAATGATCCACGATATCTTATACGCTACATTCTATTTAGATACTGGATATTTTACGAATATAGGCGCATTCGTATTCATAGTAGCCCAATCCGTATTCTTATCCATTAGAAGTTCTGAAAGTTTGGATAGACTTTTGGATCTTTCCAGGAATTTGGAAAGAAGGGTAGAAGAAAGGACTAAACAACTTAGAAATGCGCTTCGTCTTATCCAAAACGATCTGAATGTCGCAAGAGAGGTCCAAAAGGGACTCTTAAATCTAGAAGATACATCTTCCAGAAAGATCGGACCGACAAAATTCAGCATCTTACATAAACCTTTGGCAGAAGTAGGCGGAGATCTTTACGATATTACGGAATTGCCAAATGGAAAGATCCGCATCTTTCTTGCAGATGCCACAGGCCATGGAATACAAGCTGCCCTTATCACAATCCTGATCCGTAGCGTTTATGAGGATCTGAGATTAAAGGAGGAAAGTCCCGGAAAACTACTCTCGGAGATAGGCTCTCAGTTCCATGGTAAGTACGGAAATGTGTCCACCTTCTTCTCTGCATCCATTTTAGAAATTTCTGCCGACGGAAGAAAACTTACTCTTTCTTTGGCAGGATCTCCTCCGGTCTTAGTCCAGAACAAGGACGAAGAACATATAATAGAATGCGAAAACCCGTTAGTGGGTCTTTTAGAAAATTTCCATTTCGAAGATAAGGAGATCCTACTCACTCCTGGTTATAGGATACTTTGTTTTACGGACGGACTGACCGAATCTTCCAGACTTCCCGGGGATTTTTACGGGATAGAAAGAGTATTAGCTTACCTAAGAACTGGAGACTCTCAAAGTTTAGAAGAGTTATTAAGCGGCATCCAAGAAGATCTATTCAGATTTTTAGGAAGTTCCGAACCCAAAGACGATATACTAGTCTTGGGAATAGAAGACCAACGTGTCTAAAAGAATAAAACCTTTCGTCTTTCGGGAAAGTCGGATGGTTTTCTAGTTTTATTGTATTCAACCTCGAAAATCATGGTTAGAGAGAAGGTGAACGGGTCCGTTCTAACGAATGTGTCCCGAAATCATTACCTTGTAGAGGACCCTATGGCATTCAAGCTCGACGGGGCAAAATTCCCCACCTTGGAAGAGTTGATTACGGCTCTGTATCCATTGTATGCGGACAAGATGAGCGAAGCTGAATTTAGAAAGTACGTTCAGGAGAATGTAAAAGAGGAATAGTCTTCCTCTTTTTGCCCAGACCCTCAGGGCAGATCCTTCTCGTTTAAAGTCCTGTTTTGCTTGTCAATTATAGGGGTTTTCCGTACCCTCTCGGCATGCCTTTTTTTCAGAAAAAATGGAGACTTGCTCCGGCTTGGCGAAGGCCCTTACTATTACTCGCCTCCTTTTTAATTCTTATTATCAAATTCAGATTTTTATTCAGCGAGGACACTCTTTCGGGTTGGAGCCTTCATGCCCAAACCCATTTGGCGGAAATCTACGATTCATTTTTAAATAACGGCCAATCTTTAGGTTACGATACTCGTTGGTTTTCAGGAATGCCGGTCTTTTACTTCCAGCCCCCATTTTTCTATTTTATGGTAGCTGTTCTTCATAAGACAGTATTCTTCTGGTCCTCACTTTCCCTTTCCTTCAATATAGGGGTGCTGCTTTCTATATTACTTTTTACGTATGCGTTTATCAAATTTAGTCTTTTACTCTTAAGTGAGACCAATCATAGGGCGAATACAGTCATGCTTGCTATGACCGGGCTTTTGTTTTTTTTCCTATGTGCGGGAGAAGAGCCGTTCGGACTGTCTTTAGTGGGGTTATTCAGCGGTTCTGTGACAGGATTTTTTGGACTTGGCTGGAGTTTATTAGGTTTTTATTATCTAGAAAAATATAGGACTACTGGAAAGTTATCCTCTCTTTCCAAATATCTAGCGGTAAGCGCCTGCGTTTATTATTCGGATCTTCCTTCTTCTCTATTCTATCTGGTTTCTCTCTTAATTTATTTCTTATTTTTGGGAGAAGAACTGGGGAAAAGAGCATTTTCTATCGCATTCTTCATTCCATTGTTTGTGGCCACACCTGTTTGGTGGAATTTTTTGAAATATTCTTCCTATCGTGCGGAAACTTTCCCAATGGATACAACTCCTGGACTGATCTCTATTTTAGGTTCGGAAGCGTTGAGGCCGATTTGGGAAGGAAGTGGAGCCGTCGCATTCTTATGGAATTTTATCATAGGACTGCATTGGATACAGGTTGTATTCCCTGCGTTGTTTCTATTAGGAATTCGTTCTATTCTAAAGCGTAAAATATTTCCTCCTGCTTCTAGGTTCGTATTCTTTGCCAGTCTGATCTTTTATTGGATCGGTGTAGATACTTCTCTTTCTAAATTTTTCCCAGGTTTAGGATTTCCTTGGTATAGAGCGTTAGATCTTTCTTTATTGTTCTTAACTCTATCCGGCTTGGAAACAGCGGTCCATTTATTGAAGAATAAAACTTCTTCTTTGACCGCTCAATATTCGATTTCCGCACTTTTGTTTTTTGCATTGGTAAGATTTTTCTTATGGCACCCCGAATTGGAATGGAAGGAGAATACTACATTCTTAAAAGACAGTTTCTCCGCATTGGAAATGAAAGATGTAGAAGTTGCACTTGCAGAACTTCCTAAAGATTCCAAAATTTTTCCGGAAATTGACTCTCATAGAAAATGGGGAGACAGTCCTTTTACATTGGGGCTTCTTATCAGAAGAGCAGGGCATAGAAGCTTATTAGGAATGGAAGCGGATGCTTCTTTGACTTCTCTAGCACTTCAACCTTATTTGAGTCGGTATCTGCCTTGGACTGCTTGGAAAAAAAATCCAAGTTACGAAGAGGAACTTTCTTTGGAAGATGCAGGTATCGGGTTGTATCGTTTTCTGCAAGCTAACGGAACTTCCTATATTATTGGCTCCACCGAAAAACTTTATAAGATCCTAAAGTTGAATCCAAGCCGTTTTGAACTATTGAAAGGCTGGGTGAACCGAGAAGGGTTGCGTACCAACGATTCTCCTTCTGAAATATATGAAAAAGAATTGGAGAATAAATCTTTTCTATTCTTGTTTAAGGTAAAAAATCCGGGAGCGGACGTCGCACTTCTAACGGAAAAACCTTGGGGGGTCGCGGATTATAAGGAATTGAACGGAGGAAAATCACTTCGGCCAAAAAGATTCTTATATAATACCAACGAAGCGATCTTGCATGAAGGATTGGATGCAGGGATTGTGTTCGCAAGGATCGGTAAAAAAGAATTAGAAGCGATCGGTCCGAACTACAATAAATGGTTCCAGGGTTTATTGGTTTTGAATATTCCGAAAGAGAATAACACTTGGAAGGAAGAATTCAGATCTAAATACGGAGAACTATCTTTTTCGGATAGGAACGAATTTTTAGGAAGATTTTTTCCTGTAAAAGAAAAGCCAAAAGAGCCTACACTACTCGCAGAACTTCCTGTCTTACCGCGCATTTTTTCGGATGAAGAAGTTTTTGCGGGTCCTGAAATTTCTTCTCCAGAAAGATCGGAACAATCTGCATTAGAGAATCATAATTGTAAACTGGTCCGAAGATCCTTTTTTCCAAGTTGGGAGGATGCAGAAGGCGGAATATTATTCCAGACCCAAAGGAATGAAATTTTGGTCTGTTCTCAAAAACAGAATTCCGATCTGAAATTTTCCAAAGGGAATTCGGTCTTTCTGACCATCATCCTTTTCCTTTTGCCGATATTTTTCATATTCTCTTCCTTTGTGAAAGGAAGGTGGTTTTTCCGTTAATGGGACTGTACGGCAATAAACCGTACTCTAAACTTCAATTCGTTTCGAATTCACTTTTAGTGTTGTTCGGAAGTATTCTCCTATGGGGACTCTGGCAAAAATGGAGTCTTTATATTTGGGGAAATATTTTCATCCACGGTCTAGAAGGCGGACTCGTAGGAGCGATCTGTGATTGGTTCGCGGTTTGGAAAACTTATAAGGCAGTTGAATCCGAAAGTGAGACCATCGCAGAAGAGATAGGTCGCTGGGTATCTTCCGATCTGATCAGCGAACATAAATTAAAATCCTATTTAGACGGAATCTTAGATGAGCCCGAAAATATCCAAGCCATCAGAGAACTTTTGGATAAACATCTAAAAGGAGAAAAAGAAATCAGGGAATTCCTGAACCTGATATGGGACAAAATAGAAGAAGATATCGTATTATATGTTTCTAATTTTAAATTCTCCGGCGCGGACAAACAAATATTACATGAATTGAATAGTCGCAAGGAGATCCTTTCTACGGTCCGATTCTTGGTGGGGGAAACCTTGGTTAAGGTTTCGGATCATGCCGAGTTTGGAGAGAGGATCCAAAGGATCACAAAAGGGCTTTCTTTTCTCGCAAAACCTTTGATCTGGCTCATTGATCCGCAAAAAAGGATCAAAGAATTCGGAGAAGGCCTAAAAGAAGGAAAGGACTTCGAAACGGAAGAGGAAGAAGTTCTATTCGAATTATATTCCGTATTCTCGGAATGTGCGGAGTTGTATATCGGTTCCTGGAATGAATTGCCTGTTTCCAAAAGGGAAGAAGCTGTCCGTGCATTAGCTGATTTCGCTAGAGAACAATTGAATAGGTTGATCAGCGAGGTAGTGCTAACACATAAGGAAGAAATTTCTAAACTGGAGAATCTTAGGGAATACGGGCCAATTCGCTCCTTCTTGGAATTTCTAAGTTCTAAAACAAATGAATCCGTTTCGGAATATGTGGGAGAACAGATCTCTAAAGGACTCAAATTATTGGAGCCCAAACAATTCAGAGAAAATCTAGAACTGAAAACCAGAAGGGTCCTGGAAAGGATCCGGATCAACGGAAGTTTATTAGGTTTTTTAGTTGGATCTGCGATAGGATGTCTCGTCTTATTATTCGAAGGAAAATTAGGATTATAATCTCTTGCATAATTAGCAGGTTGATGTTTAGTATTCAGGATTATGAAAATGAAGCGGATTTATATTCTCCTACTCTGTATATTATTTAGCGGATGTTATTCGAGGACGATCTTCTATTTTCAAAATTTGAGAATGAGACCTCTCCCTCCTCAAGTAGAGCAAAGTTTATACAAACAGAATGAAAAGGGATGCGGAGAAAAGATCCGTACTATTCTCCAAAGGGTCCCCGAAAAAAATCCTGCAGCCACCCATATCCGAGACCTGGAGATTTTCCAGTATGACCAAGGAATGTTTGATGCCTGTTATAGGCTCTATTACGGTTTGGAGATCTCGCAATGAAAGTTCTACACGGGATCTTTTTCCTTTTTCTATTCTCATTCACTTACTGCAGCGGCGCTGAAACTCTGATCTATAGGATAGAAAGAATTGTGCCTGCAAAAGAAAGACCTGTCTTTTCCCCTAAAAGAGTAGAGGGGGAGGATTGTGTAGTTCAAATATTTCCTTTCATGTTCGCTAGATATGTTCCGGATCTACAAAGTGCATACAATCACGCGATGGACAAGGCTCCTAACGGAACCCAATCTATTGCAAACGGAGAAGTTTATACAAAAGGTTTGTATCTTCCTCCGATCTTTTTATTCCGTTGTATCGTTGTCTCAGGGACTCCTAGTTTCGATTGAGGTTCAAAAATATTCTACACATCTTAAGTTTTCAAATCCCAATAATACTTTAAATTTGAACTATATTGGCTAAGGTCGGTCTAAAAAGTATTCGCCCAAAAAAGGGGGAAAGGAGATAAAAATGGAAGCGGTAGTTCATAAGGCAAATACGAGAGGGAAGGTGGATTTCGGTTGGTTGAAATCTAACCATACATTTTCTTTCGGAAGCTATATGAATCCGGAAAGGATCAGATTTGGTTCTTTGCGTGTATTGAACGACGATATCGTTGCGCCGGGCAGAGGTTTCGATCCGCATCCTCACCAAGATATGGAAATCATCTCTATACCGATCAAAGGAGCTTTGGAGCATAAGGACAGTATCGGAACTTCGGGAGTTATCACATCCGGAGAAGTGCAGGTAATGTCTGCTGGAACAGGGATCGTTCATTCGGAGTATAATCATTCCGAAACGGATCCTGTGAACTTCTTACAGATTTGGGTGATACCAGATAAAAGGGGAGCCCAACCGAGATACGACCAGAAAAAATTCCTTCCGGAAGATAGGAAGAATAGATTCCAAGTGGTTGTAGCTCCTAAGGAGTCCCCGGAGGGTCTTTGGATCAACCAAAATGCTTGGTTCTCATTGGGGAACGCTGAAGCAGGAAAGGAACTGCAGTACGAGTCCAAGAATAAGAACGGTGGAGTTTACGCTTTTCTAATATCCGGAAAAGTCAATATTAACGGGACCGAACTTTCTACTCGGGACGGTGCAGGTTTTCCTAGAACGGACCTTCTGAAAGTAAACGCTTTGGAAGATTCGGAACTTCTTCTTATGGATGTTCCTGAGATCCAATAAGAGTTTTTATCACGCAAAGTCGCTAAGCGAAGAAGGTCTTAAACCCTGCTTGGTTGACTTTGCGGCTTCGAGTGAAAAAATCCGTAAAAGTTTTTCTACTTTAGTTCCCCTGGTTCGATGAAGAAACTTCTGATAGAACCGTCTCTTAATAAGCGAATTCCCAATTTTCTTCCTATCGAAGTCTCATCTAGTATCTTATGAAGATCGTCTATGGTATAGATCTCTTTATCGTCGAGGCTGATGATTAGATCCCCGTTTCGTATCCCTGCGCGGTCTGCTGGAGAGCCCGGTTCCAAAGAAAGAACTAAGATCCCAGAATCTGAGCCAATTTTATTGAGGGTTTTGATGGGAGTTGGGACCTTTTGGTTCTGACCCGCGATCCCCAAATATCCTCTTTTCACTGCGCCGCTTGTAATAAGACGAGTGATCACATATTCAGCCGTGTTGGATGCGACAGCAAAACAAATTCCTTGGGCAGGAAGAATGATCGCAGTATTGATCCCTACCACTCTTCCTTGGAAGTCCACTAGTGGGCCTCCAGAGTTTCCTGGATTTAAGGCGGCGTCAGTTTGGATCACATTATCTATCAAACGTCCATTACGAGATCTTAATGTTCTACCGAGTGCGCTTACTACTCCTGCGGTGACCGTGGATTCAAAACCGTACGGATTTCCGATCGCGACCACTAATTGTCCTACTTTCAGTTTTTTGGAGTCCGTAAAACTGGAATGAGGGAATAATCCTCCATGCACTTTCAGGACGGCAACATCCGTATGAGGATCGTTGCCTACAAGTTCAGCTTCTTTACTGGAACCATCCGAAAGATTGGCCTTAATTTTGACCGCACCATCTACCACATGGCTATTCGTAGCAATAAATCCATCAGGCGTAAGGAAAAATCCGGAACCACTTCCACCTTCTCCTTTTTTGCTGGTTATTTGCAGATGAACTACGCTTGGACCGACGGAGTCCACAGCTTGTATAACAGATTTGGAATAGGCGTCTAAAATTTCCGCCTCATTCGATTCGGATCGGTTTTGAGGATGGGAGTTATGTCCGAGGGAAGAAATAAAATCTGCGCTTGTATTTGTAAATAGTACCATAATATTTTTGGACTCCATGTCCAAAAATAAAGTCCCGAAAAGAACGAAAATCGTTTAGAAAAAATGGATCAACCTTGGGTAAGCAAATCTAGTTACTCAGGGGCATTGATCTTATATTCTAATTATTTTTTCGATCTTCAGGTGGGCGATACGGGTTTATAATAAACAGTGGTAGTTCCTTGGGAAAACATTTCAGGCACCGTCCTTCTCCAATTCACAAAATGAGGGGTATCCAGATGAGACTTACGTTTGGATTCGCTTTCATAAGCTTCTATGATCAGAAATCTGCCATCGTCTCCATCGTTCTGTAGAAGATCGAATCTAAGAACACCGTTCTCTTTGAGGGATTCTTTGGAAAGTTCGCTGCTGATTTCCAGAAATTCTTGGATCCTTTCGGGAAGTATTTTGTAAGAAGAGACTGTTACGATCATAGTCCCCAGTTTCAAGATCCGATTTTCTTCTGCCAGAAAAAAAAGATAGATGGAATCGGATCAGAATGAAAGCTTTTCCCTTATGAAAATAAAAACTCCCGTAACGGAGATGCTTGGAATCGATCTGCCCATCATCGGGGCTCCCATGTTTCTCGTTTCATATCCTGATCTAGTTGTCGCAGTTTCCGAAGCCGGAGGCCTTGGAACATTCCCCTCTCAAAACTATCGAAGCTTAGAGGAATTAAGAAGGGGTTTGGAAGATATCCGATCCAGGACTAAAAAGCCGATCGGTGTAAACTTAATTTTACATAAGGCCCATAACCCGAACTGGGCAAAACACTTGGAAATACTTTTAGAGTTCAAAGTAGAATTGATTATCACCAGCTTGGGAAGCCCTCGCTCCATTATCAACGAGGCAAAATCAGTAGGCACAAAGGTTTTTTGCGACGTAACTACATTAAAACATGCGAATATAGTTGCTAAGTCAGGAGCGGACGCTCTGGTTGCGGTTGCCCAAGGTGCGGGCGGACATGCGGGGAATATTTCTCCTTTCAGCCTTTTCCCTTATCTGAAAAAAGAGATCGGTCTTCCTGTTCTTGCGGCGGGCGCGATCAGCGGTGGGGCACAGATGGCGGCTGCAATGGCCTTAGGAGCGGACGCGGTTTATGTCGGAACTAGACTTATCGCTACTAAAGAAGCCGCCGCTTCTCAAGAATATAAGGAGATGATCGTTCAATCTGCACCGGAAGAGATCGTTTATACGGAAAAAATTTCCGGGATCCCTGCAAACTGGCTGAAACGTTCCGTCGAAAAAGCGGGAGATAATTTTCACAACGAAAGCAGCGGGGATATAGACCAGGAATTCAAACGGTGGAGAGATATTTGGTCCGCAGGTCACGGAGTGGCCCAGATCGATTCCATTATTCCGGCAGGAGATGTCGTAAAAGGTATGGCTGCGGAATACGCGGACATCGTAAATAAGTTGCCAAGACCAGTTTAATATTTCATAATATTCTAAACCCCCGATCCCGGGGGTTTTTATATCGCTTTTACTTCTTATCTGAAAAGCTTACAGGGATTAGGTGGAATACTCCGAATACAAACACCTGAACTGCATCTAAAATTTGAAAACCGCCTCTGTCCTTTGCTCGTAAGGAATAGATCCCTACTTCAATGACGTGGATTCCTAATATCACCCAACCTAGAGTAAGCACGATCCCGTCCAGACTTGGATGTAAATTTATGAGTTGTACGATTCCGCTCAATACTCCCAACCATAAAAGCCAAAATGCGGCAGTGGAAGCCTTCGATATATTATTCACTAGATTCATTCTTTTCCTCTTGAAAAATCGATTCCGAGTATAGCAAATGATACAGAGGATTTGGTCAAGAAGAAGTTAGATCGGAAATTGTTACTAACATGAACTTGGAATGAAAATTCCGCGGTAAACCTGGATAACAATAGCGCATCTGATGAATTTATGATATAGGGGGCCAGGGGTTTCCCACTGGCCCGCCTCCTCCGCCCGAACCTGGGTGGGGGCCGCCTTTTGCCTCAAGCGCCGGATTCTACTTCTATTTTTTCGTCCTGTTCCGATTCGTTTAAGACAGGGCTTTTGATCCTGTCCAAAAGAGACTTTAGAATATCGTAATATGGTAACACTTTAGGGCCGACCGATTTTCCGAATTTGTTTTCGTAACTGGTCCTAAGTGTGGTTTCTTCGTCTCCTCCCATAAAGTAAGAAGAAGAAGCATTTCCTTCCCAAAGGATTTCCTTTGTATCACATTTTTGGATCTGTGCTAGGATGGAAATTTTGATCCCATCGGAAGTAGGTCCGAATATGGCAGGATTCATCCAAACAAAAAAAGAAGGTGTAGTCCCTTTCAAGGTTTCTTCTAGTTTGAGTGTAAGAACCCCTTGCGATTTCCCTACCGGGGATTTACAGTTTTGGTTTTTGCTCGAAGGATCAGGATAAACGATAAATTCCTTATGATGGGCCAATTCTTGTTCCGCCATGGACTTTACCAAAGTTGCTTCAACTTGGTTCACCTTAGAACTGGAATCGATTGCCACAGTCAGTCTCTTGAATTTGTCTAGAGAAGATTCAAAATTTGGTGCGATCCGAATTTGTTTTACCGCACAATTCGCAAAGGAAAGTGAAATTAAGAATAGAGGTAGAAGTTTAGATCTCATTTTTTCTTACCCGTCTTCTTTTTGGGAGCTGACTTTTTCTTAGCAGCTTTTTTGGCCTTAGGCTTGGGAGAAGCTTCTTCCATTACAAATTCAGAAACTGTTTCGGGATCATCTTCTTCCGGACCTAAACCCAATGGGACAGCTTCCGATTCTTCTTGTTTGCGACTTCTGTATGCCAATTCCAAAATTGCAGGAAGTAGGGTAAGTGCTATGAGTAAACAAGCACCGATACCTATCGTTGCCACTTTTCCGATGGAATGTAAACCCCTTTGGTCTGCAAGAAGTAGCGCGCTCCATCCTACAAGTGTGGTCAATGTGGATGCGATTACCGCAGGTCCCACCATCGCCATTGCTTTTACTATATCATGATCTTCTCTGAATCTATAATAGATATAGATACCGTTCTGTATCCCATATCCTATGATGACCGGGAACACCAAAACATTCATAAAATTTAATTTAAGTTCTATGATGGACATGACCCCTACTGTTACCAAAATCCCTAACAAAAGCGGGATTAAGGAGAGTAGTGCAGGTAAGAATGCTCTATAGAATAATATCAGAACTATGATCACTAATACTAACGTGATGAAGAATGCGGCAACTCCTTCTCTTTTTACGATCATGATGAGTTGGGCAAATAACATCAAACTTCCAGCGGTATCCGTTTGGAATGTATAAGATCTGGCTTGTGCTATATCCTTATAAGGTCTATGTTCTACGATCGTTTCTACGGTTCCAGGTAGGATCTTTATGGAGAGAAGTTTTTCCTTAGAGTATGTATTCAATGCGTTTAATAGGATCTTATTTTCCGCAGGAGAATAATTCTCTTTTACCGGATCAATTTCAGACTCTTTTTGAGTCCCTGTGGAGTATAGGATCGCATTTAAGGTCCTTCTGGAAATTTTAGGTATTTCTAATCTTCCTATTGCAGCGAAGAACTCTAATAATTTTCCTCCATGCCATAAGGCTACCTTAGGGTAGAGGAATAATAAATGTCCTTTTTCTTTGGAGGTTGCGACTTCCTTGAACTGAGAAGCAAAATAATCCGGAACTGCGGTGTAGTCGTAAGGTTTAACGGATAAGAATAACTTCGCTTTAGGAAGGTGTTTTCTCTGTTCCGGTTTTAAGAAGGAAGCTTTTACAGGCTTCATATCTTTTGCGAGCTGGTCTAAAACTTTACGATTTTCTAATTGTTGGGAATAAGGAGGAACAAAGTTCCAAAGAGAGACCACCTGGTCCACAGAACCTGTGATCGACTCAGGAACCGGGTTCAGATAATCGAATACTGCTTCCGATTCTTCGATAGTTTTTACTACGATCGCTTGAGGATCAGAAGAAATATCGAAACGGTCTGCGATCTCATCGTATAAGTTTACAGATTCGAGATTTTCTACTAAAAGGTTTCTTCCGTTTACATCGAATTCTACTTTTGGAGCAAAAACTCCGAGCAATAATACTAAAACCAAAACGCTAACGGATAGAAGTCCCGGTCTAGAATAAAATCTTCTTAATAAACCGGAAGGAGTCTGCTGTGCCTCGTTTAAAAGGAAAGCTTTAGAAAGAGAAGGGAACCATTTTAAAAGTAAAGCGATCTGTAACGCTGTCACTCCATACATTGCGATCGCTATCAGAACGATCCCATAGGTTGCAATAATCCCGAACTCGCTGAATCCTCTGAATTCCGAAAAGGAAAGAACTACGAATGCGGAAGTAGTGGTTAATGCAGAGCTAAAAGAAGCGATCCCAGTATGATAGATCGTATCCTTGATCGCTCTAACAATATCCTGCTTTTTAGTAAATTCTTCCCTAAACCTGTATAAAAATTGGATCCCATAGTCAATACCCAGTCCCATCAGGATGGAGCCGATGATACTTGTGATACTATTCAATTGGCCTATGACTAAACCGGTTAACCCGAAGGTCATGAGTAGTCCGCTAAGAAGAGAAAACAGCAGGATTACGATAAAAAGTGGATTACGGAAAAATAATAAAAGTAGAAGACCTATTCCTAAGAAAGAGGCTATTCCGATCGGCTTTAACGCTTTAACCAAGGTCTCGTAATCGTCTTGGTTGAGTTTATAAGCTCCTGTATAACCCGCGTAAATTCCGTCTTGTTCTATTCCGATGTTTTTTACCACATCTTGGACTTTCTTATCTATTTTTTCCAAGAACTCGATATCTACGAAAGAGCCAGTAGGCTTGATGAGAACGATAAGCATCCCTTTTTCGGGAGAAATATTATATTCGTCGAATATATCCCTTTTAGCGAGCTTTTGGTATTTGGAAATGATGTCCGTAAAATCTGGATTATATTCTTCGTTAGTTAGTTTTATGAAGAATGGATTTGCTTTTTCTATTTCGTCGTCAATTTTACGTTTTATTCTTTTACGGATCTCTTTTAGATCTTCCGTTTTTAAGAATAGTGGAAGTCTATCCTGTAAAAAGGAAACATTATATCTATAAGAAACATAACGTACCAATTCTTTGTCTTTTAATACTTCGGCAGCAAGTTTATCAGAGGCTCTTTTGAGAGCGATTTCCCTGGCTTTATAATAGGCGACATTCTTACGTTTTGCCTCGTCTGCTAACTCTAATTCTTTCTTTTGAGTTTCAGGATCGCCATTACGTTTGGCCTGGAATGCCTTAGTAAGATGCTCCGTCATTCCCTTATCGTCTTTGAATTTGAGGGCTACAGTGTAAAATCCGCTTCCACCGATCATTTCGATCACACGTTTTGTTTGGACAACGGAAGGGTTGTCGGAAGGAAGAAGTTGTAGGTTATCGCTGTTAATGGAAAGTCTAGTGGCTAAAAAGCCTGAGATCACCAGGAAAATAAATAGAATTGCGGAAGAAGCGGCCGGGTTGGTTAACACCAACTCGGTCGTTTTAGAAAGAAATTTTCTCATCAGTTTTTAGCTGCTTTTTGTATTAGGGCGATAGTCCCCTTGATTCCGTTTTTCTTAATAGACGGTTCTATATTTTTAGTGCGGTTGATCTCAGTAGCCAGTTTACCTTCTGTCTCGAAATCGCTGATGTACCAAGCGCCTTCGGACTCCGAAAGTATCCAGGCAAACTTGATCTGGTCGGAACCTTTATAAAGAATGGAGGAGCCAATTCTCGCTTGTTTGACATTCACACTCGGTTTGTCGTAAGTGATATCGATCTTATCAAAATATTTTAATGCGATTGGGAAGGCCTTGTTCACTATGTATTCGGAGATCGCATCTTCGAACTCCTTTCTTTCCGCAGCGGAAATTTTATGATCTCCGATGAGTTTTTCGGAGAACTTTCCGACATGGACTAGAGCCAAAGCCTTGTCGTTCTTTTTATAACGGATAAAGCCGATCAATTTTTTAACGGCGGATAACGTCTGCTCTTCTGCCGAAACTTCCGGAGAAGTATTTTGGGGCTCGTTAGTAGTTTGGGAATCCTGGGCGAAAAGAAGACCCGAGGAAAGTAAACAAAACAATAAAATTTGAAATAGTTTCACAGATATTACCTAAGGAAGGATGGGCCCGGGAATTTTACAATCAGGTAAAAACAGACTGCATACTGGCCGGATAAATTTACAGTAATGGAAGGGGAAGGCTTAAGTCAACGGAAATTAGACTTAATTCGGGCGGACAAAATCGTAAGCTTGGCTTCCACAAGAAAATGATAAAACTTTCGGTGTTAGGCAACTCAAGATCAGAGGATGTTTCGCATTATATTGTTCTACTAAAATTTGGGTAGTATGTTCTTTTGCAAGGTCTGCCGCCCAATCATGATAACTGATGGGGATCCCGGGCAGAACGACTTTCATACTTCTATGGCTGTCGGAGGCATCCTTGTTCAAACAGGCATGGGTTGCAAAAGTGTAATTACCATGAAGACCTGCATCTGCATCAAAACAATCTCCTGCTTCTTCCGTATGTTCAACGATGGGAAGAAGATTAAAATAGCCTGTTTGGATCTCTTTCATACTTAAAAAGATCCAAGGATGTTCTATAGGAGCAAGTATGCTCACCATCGGATAATTTTCCGCCCAATTGGAGTGAGAATAAAAATCCTGAGCTATATGTAATGCCATTCCTAATTTAATAAGCCCGGTGATATGATTGGACTCCCTATAAGAATCGTCCTTTAATGTTCTGAATCGATCCGCACATCCCAGAATATTATCATTATCGCAATGATATGCGTCATTGTTCATGAAAGCTGCATCCGCTCTTAAGTTACCTTGAACGATTAGTTCCATACAATCCGCTCTTAGATCCCAGTTTGTCGTATTCGCAAACTCCAAAAATGCTTCCTGGGTGATACTCGTGTGAGTATGCGGGCCCTTCTTCCCAAATGCTCTTAAGGGAGAAAGAGAAGCTATAAAATATGCGGAGAAACCAAGCGCCAAAAATTTTAGAAAAACAAAGTTAGTCTTACTGCTCATATATGTAATCAAGCAATTACATATATGAGACCTTGGATCTTTTCTAAGTACGCAAATAATTACATGATCACTAAGAAAAAATTACATTCTGTTTCGGACGCAGGTCGAGACCGAAGTGTATAGAATATATTCTAATTTTTTAATATTTAGGGTGTGAGGTATTTCGTGTGACTTTAGGATCAGGAGCCGTTCTTTTTCCAATCCAAGATCCCTTTGGATTCGAAATATTCCAGATCTTGGACATCATCCAGGTCGGATAATACCGGAAGAAGTCCCACTTGTTTTCTGGCCCATTGTAGCTTTTCCAAACTTCTTGCAAAAACAGTTTCAGTACTCCATTCTATTCCATGAAAAAGTTCGGGAGTATCCGACTTGAGTCCTACTAGATAATAACCTCCGTCTTTCGCCGGCCCTAAAACAACGTCTTTATGATCTAAGATCTGATATGCTTCTTTGAGATGTAGTAGGTCCAACTCGGGACAATCGCTTCCGATCAGTATTGCAGGACCCGAACCGTTCTGGAAACAATACAGGAATGCGTTTCTCATCTTTTCCCCCAGATCCTTTCCTTCTTGTTTACGGATGAGTAATGGAGAATGTCCCCAACTTCCTAGATCGGATGGATTTGGAAGATAAGAATCGAACCAAAGGACCTTAGGAATATCCAAGTCTTTGCAGGCGGTTCTGGTTTTTTCAACCAGGGCTTGGTATACTTCCAGTGCGGCTTCTTCTCCTATGTCTTTGGCCAAGCGTGTTTTCACTTTTCCCGGGACTGGATTTTTTAGGAATATATTCAAGATGGGACCTTTCATTTTTGTCTCCAGGATGTTATGATATTACGCATCTATTCCTTGGGGGACGTTTTTTCCAAGGATTTACTGAAATAAGGCTATCCTCAGATAGCAAGAATTAATAATTAGAACAAGCTCTTTAAATTCAAAACGATATGAAAAAAATAAAGTCTCAAATGTTCATTATTCTATAAGGAGATACTTATGATCTTAAATCTAAAAAGAGGGATTCTACTTATTAGCTTGGGGATCATCCTGACTGGACTAGTCGGGACCGCCTGCGCACCGGGAGGAAAAGACCCGTTCATCCCTCTCTTCAATTTCGGATACCAATTGGAAAAAAGTAAAACCGGATTTTTTATTATCGTTCCGAGAGGAATAGCACAGTGAAATTACAAAATCGTCGTTCTATACTTCCTAAAGTCGTTTTGGCTTTATTGGTTTTTTTCGGGATCACCGCGGGTTTTAAGTTTAACTTCGGGGCCAAGAAGGAAAAAAATCATATTCCGTTTTCTTTAAATGTTTCTCTACTTAAACCATTGCACGCATCTGCGGACGAATGGGGTTTTGTGAGAGGATCTGCTTCCTGGGCCCGTGGAAATTCACTCTTTATGGATGATGTGATTGGTTCGATCCAATCGAATCCTGGGATTGTTTTTTTAGCAAGTCAACCTGGAGGACTCGTGCAGAATAATTTCTCCACTACTTCCGGAACAGATTTTACGATCTCTATTAAGTTGGGAGGAACATTCACTGCTTCTTCCACTGCGTATACTGGCACTAAGACATTCTCCAATTATTTGGAATTGAGAAACGAAGGTACAACTGGCACCGCAGATATCGCGCTACAATTCTATTGGGACGATAATCCTAGAGACTCTACACAAGACGGTGCTCTCGTGCGATACCGTTTGCAAATGTTGAACCCTTCTCAAGATGGTGGCTCCTCAGCGGACATTGAAAGTTATGTATATTCTCCGGATGTAACTGCTGGCGGATTTTACGATACTGCAGGATTTCCGAACCAAGGATTGGTACAAGTATATTCTTGGGATAATAAATTAGCGAACGATTCTGAGATCGGAAATAATGCAACAAAAGGAAGAGTGATCTTGGAAGAAATGGACAATCGTACCGTTTTCTGCTTCAAGACAGTGGTTAGAATTCTTGGAACTGCAGACTTAATGCCTACAGCTTATCCGAATGAAGGGTTCTGTAATAACGCTTCCGCTAATAATGAATATTATAAATTAGCTTATAGCCAAAAGCTTACAGGCGATCTAGAAGTTACTGCAAAGTCTGGTTGGGAAGAACCGTCAGGAGCAACTTTGTCTACTGGTGACGGAAGTCTTTGCGGAACCATCGTCTCCTTGAATTATGGATTGTTTAATATGAATGGATTTGTGAAGGATTTTGTAGATGCTTCTGCTATCCCTTCTAATTATGTTCAATCAACTCGTGTGGATAATCTTTACGCAAGGATTGGAACTTCTGGTAAGTCCGGAGATTCGGGTGACGATAAATCAGTTCTTTGGGACGATTTGAGAAAGTCTACTATTGATGCTTTGGATATAGTGTTCGAGAATTCTCCGACTTTGTAAGAATCTCCTCCATTTCTTCTCACCAAAAACAAAAACCCCCGGATCCCGGGGGTTTTTGTTTATAAGCGGCGAAGTGAATATAGTACTGATTAAGCGGCTCTACTCTGGATCTCTTTTGCTGGATCTATGTCCTTCCATTCTGTAAACAGGTGTCTTTGGGAAAAAAACCATGCAAGTGAAAGTGCACCGAATCCTGCTGCGATAAACGCTGTTCCTGTAGAAACTCCTAAAAGGAATGCAGTTCCTACCAAGAGTGCAATTCGCACAGGTTCTAAATACAATGTCCAGCGTTTCAGATCTAAGATCCCTCCTACAGTTGTTAAGGAGAATATACTGAAGAAGAAGATCAGATACAATAGTCCAGTCGGAATAGTATTTACTTTTACCAACATGGAGAATGTTCCGACCAATGTAAGAACAAACCAGGTCACTGCATAAGCGGTTAAACTCTTGGTAAGAGTTACATCATATTTTTTGAATGTTTTTTCGTCCACTTCAGGGATAGGATATTGTCCTCCTAGATCCTGTGGTCTCCATCCTGGCATTGCTAAGAATGCTTTGATCTTATCGGACCAACGAGGGCTTTGTTTTGCCTGCTCCCACATCTCTACCCAGTAATGAACATTCGCCCATAATGGATTGAAGCTGCGAAGAGGTTTGACTGTTCCGTAAACTGGCGTTTCTTCTTCTGCTTGGAAAGTTCCGAACCATTTATCAAAAACGATCAATGTTCCGCCATGGTTTCTATCGATATACTTAGGATTGATCCCGTGGTGAACTCTGTGATGGGAAGGTGTATTGAATACTGCCTCGAACCATTTTGGGAATTTATCGATTGCTTTTGTATGGATCCAGAATTGATAGATCAAATTTAATTGCCCGTTCAGGACCATTACGATGGGAGAAAATCCTATGATTGCTAATGGAATATAGAAGATCCAAGTGAAAAGTCCATGAAAGCTTGCCTGACGTAACGCAACAGTCAAATTATATTCTTCACTTTGATGGTGAACAACATGTCCCGCCCAAAGGAAATTGACTTCATGACTTAATCTATGGAGCCAATAATAAGCCAGATCATATAGAACGAAACAGGTGACCCAAACTGCTATAACGATTGTCCAAGCCCAGGTAGAAGCGGAAAGACCCAATACTTCGGAAGAAGGCATCCAAGAAACAGGCTCGCTCGGCCAAGAAGGAAGATTGAATATTCTCCAATTCTCATACACCCAAAGATAGGCGAAAAATGTAATCGTCTTAAAAATGATCCCGAAAATTTGACTAGCGATCCCAGCGCTAAGATCGTTGATCGAATCGTTCAGACGATAGAGTTTTCTTTTATGATACCAGGAGAATGCGAGCTCTAACCCGATCAGCAAAAAGAAAAACGGAATTGCGATTGTGATAAGATTTATTTTTTCCATAATACAAGCCGGTTAACCTCTATCATTCCTCGTTCAGAAACTAGGTCAATCCAAAACTAAAACAGACTCCAGATCGGAAATTTTTTACCTATCGATTGTGTGAAAAAAACTAACTCGTTCGAGGTATGCAGGTTGACTAAATTTAGAACGATGTCTTAGTTCCTACCTTATGGCAGAATCTAAGTGGATGATTTATGGAGCGAACGGTTACACAGGTGAACTGATCGCAAGAAGAGCAGTGTCTCGAGGTTTAAAACCAGTACTAGCAGGAAGAAGCAGAGGCAAAATTGAAGAGCTCGCAAACGAACTGCGTTTAGAATATAAAATTTTCGATTTAAATAATACAAACGAGGTCGGCTCGAATATCCAAGGATTCCAACTCGTTCTACATTGTGCGGGACCTTTTACTCAAACCTCTGTTCCGATGGCCAAGGCATGTATTTCTAAAAAAGTCCATTATCTGGATATCACTGGAGAAATTCCTGTGTATGAATCTCTGCAAGCTTTAGGAGAAGAAGCGGAGAAAGCAGGAGTTCTTCTTTTGCCTGGGGTGGGATTTGATATTGTTCCTACAGATTGTCTAGCTTCTTCTTTAAAAGAATCTCTTTCTAAGCCTAAGTTTTTGGAACTTGCATTCGTAGGATTGAGTGAGGTTTCTCCTGGAACTATGAAAAGTGCACTCGCGCAATTGCCTTACGGCTCTAAGGTAAGAAGGGACGGGCAAATGGTTGGAGTTCCTCATCTGAGCAGAAGTAGGGAAGTCATCGCAGGTGGGAAAACCTACAAGGTGTACGGGATCCCTTGGGGAGACGTATTCACCGCATATATTTCTACAGGTATCCCGAATATTGACGTGTATACGGATATTCCTTCCGGACAGGTGAATGCGTTACGCTATTTTAAACCGATCATTTCTTTATTAAAAATTCCTTTTGTATTAAAAGGAGTCCAGGCCTTGGTAGGAAAAACGATTAAGGGCCCGGGAGAAAGAACAAGGACCCTGGTCAAAACGACTGTATGGGGAGAAGTTCGATCCGAAGAAGGAAAAAAGTCTACGAAAGTTTTAGAATGCAAAGAAGGCTACGAATTCACAGTGGAATCATCACTTGCTGCGGTTTCTAAGGTACTTTCCGGAAAAGGTGGAAAAGGATTTAAGACCCCGAGCCTTGCTTTTGGTTCCGAATTCGTTTTAGAAATTCCTGGATCTAAATGGAAAGATATTTCAAATTGAATAGAGTCTCTTTCTTTCGATCTGGAATTTATTCTTTACATTCTTCTTCATACTTTTAGATTAAAAAGAGATCTATCATGTTATATTTTCGTCGGTTCATATTTTTCTTTTTTCTAATATTTCTATCTGCCTGTGTTTCTATCAAGGTACATGTTCCCAAAACTCTTTCCGGTGCTCATGAGGTGCAAGAACATTGGATGGAGGTGAAATCCGGAGCTCCAGATTACGATTCCAAGGATCCGGATTTCGAGGTGGAATTTCCGAGCGAGGATCCAAATCGTTTCGTATATTTCGAGGACGGATTCACATCTTGGACCGGCTGGGGAAAAGATTATACGAATCTGTATGGACCGATCTCAAAACTGATCCGAAAAGAGTTGAACGATCATAAGGAAGAATATCCGGGAAAACATAAGATCACCATCCAAAAGTTCAGATTAGAATCCTTGGATCATTGCAGTTACAACCAAGTGAATGTGGAGATGGAAGCGGAGGTAATCTCTTCCGGAAAAAACTGGCATTACCAATTCAAGGACGGGATAGAGTCTAGGGTTACGGATTGTATGGCGACTCTTGCTACACTTCCTATTCTACTCGGATGGATCATACATCTTCCTTATATGGGTCATAGAGGAAACAGGGAAGATCAGTTAAACCAAATGGGTAGAGTTGCACTTTTGGATTTTATGGATGAGATCAAAAAACACTCTGCAGATCTTAAACGTTCTCAGAACAAAAAAGGAAACAAGTAAGATGAAAAAGAAAATTCTAATATTCTTACTTGCCTGTTCTACCTTTCAGTCCTGCTACTATTCAACGGAGAAAAGATACACAGTCGCCCAGCCGTATGCGCCGAATGACGAAATGTATTTTGACGAAGGAAACCCTCAATTCGAAGAAGGAGAGCCTTATTCGGTCTTAGACTTTATCGGAAGTTGGATCTGGATCGAAAGTTTATTCGCAAAAGTTATGATCTGGGATAGAAGGATGCAAAATCACAAACTATCTTTCGAAACAAAAAAATATCTGATGGATTATATCAGAGATAATAATCTAAAAGATGTGAAGGTGCGTTTTAACCAGTATTCTCCTGGAAACGATTTCAGAAGACTTTGGGATTCTAAATCGGTAAATCCACTTTTAAAATGGACCATAGGTCTGTTCGCCTATGTTGTGAATGATGTACTTTTAGTAGGTCGTATTTTCGGTGGGGATCATTATAATCCGTATTCTAATACGATCCATGTGTATTCGGATATTCCAGCGGTAGTGATACATGAGGGCGGTCACTCCAAGGACTTTGCCCAAAGAGAATATCGTTCTTTGTACGCGTTAGGATATGCAGTTCCAATCCTTGGGGCCTTCTACCCGGAAGCAAGAGCCTCCGACGATGCGATCCGATACTTCAGATATCGCTGCGATAAAACGGAAGAAATGACCGCATATCGCACATTGTATCCGGCTTACGGCTCATACGTGGGAGGTGGGATCTCCGACTTACTTCCAACCTCTCCTTATACACTCTTATATTCTTACTCCATCCTTGCAGTTGCGGCTTCCGCAGGACATGTCGTAGGTTACGTTCGCCAAAACCAAGTTGAGAAGGAATGGATCCCCAAAGAATGTCTGATCGCGGCGGAGTTGGAGAGGAAGAAGTAGGAGACCCGCTTTCGAAAACTACTAGTATGTAAGGTTCATTAACCTTGCACTTTCTAATTTATTAGGTCATTTTGATTTTATTACAGGAACATCTTTCCACTTTGAAGTGTAGAATGGAGATATTTTGCCTCTTCGCATTCTCCAATTTCGATAACCAAACCCTGTAATAGCGGTTCTAACCTTACCCGACACGAAGTTGGCATTAATGCTTGTGATTAGTTTTGTAATCTTGGAATCTTTAGGCTTATAGAAAATATCTGCTTGAATTTCTTCCATTTTAACTAAATCGGACAACATTACTCCGGATTTTTTATAGAGAATATTCGGCTTATATATTTGTTTCAGAGCTTGAATGCAATAATCTTGAAGTTCCATAAGATCATGCGTTGCTACCGGAATTTCTACTCGGACAGCTTGCGAATATTGTTTTTCCTCCTTTCTGAAAGGATCGGTACGAATATAGATAGTTAAAGTTTGAGCGAATCGATTTTCCTTCCAAAGCTTTTCTACTGCGCGTAATAGATAAGTGCATGTTGCTTCTATCAGAGATTCTAAATCTTTAACTCTTTCGCCGAACGCTCTTGCTACTACTATTTCCTTTTTCGTTTGAGGGTTAGTTTCTAAATCATAGCAGGAAAATCCACAAAGTTCATAAGCGGTTCTCAGTCCAACGACGGTCATATTTTTACGAATCCAATCCTTTCTCAGCTGACTAAAATCGTAGGCGGATTCTATTCCATTTTCCATAAGTAGTCTTTGGTAGGCCGGACCTATTCCCCAAATATCTGCTACCGGTACTTTGGATAAGATAGATGAGATTTTATTATTCGGTATCATAAAAACTCCACGATGTTTAATGTTAGATTTAGCTAATTGGTTTGCAACTTTAGCTAATGTTTTTGTAGCTCCCACTCCAACGCATACAGGAATACCAAGCCATCGTTCTACTCGTTGTTTAATTAATTGAGCGAATGAATATAAATCTTTCTTGGCTTCAGCTAGATCGGTAAGTTCTAGAAAACATTCATCGATAGAGTAAGGTTCAATATTTGGGCAAAGAGATTCTAAGGTTTCCTGGAATCGAAAACTAATATCGCCATACAAGGTATAATTGCTCGATAATGTAATTAGTTCCCTACCTTGGAGAATTTCTCTGGCTTGGAAAACTGGCATTCCCATTCGTATCCCAAGAGCTTTCGCCTCTTCACTTCGAGAGACAGCACAGCCATCGTTGTTTGACATGACAACGACTGGCTTACCATTCAGATCTGGTTTAAAAAGTCTTTCGCAAGATACATAGAAATCATTTACGTCAACTAAAGCGAAAATTCGATTCCTATTTACATCGATGGATGACAAAGGTTATTATACCCCATATCTGAACATCGCTCTCTAACTCAACGGGAACAATGTTTGCTTTTTCATCTAACTCCAGGAAACACAAACGACCTTGGATCTTACCTATCCGTCTTATCGAAAAATCACCCATGTAAGTGACGACGGCCATTTTTCCATGACTTGGTTCTAAGGATCTATCGATGACTAAAAAATCTTTATCAACAATCCCATGCCTTTTCCAGGTGTTTCCTGAAATACGCATGTAAAACGTCGTTGCGGGATTTTGTTCCAACAACTCCTTCGGATCTAATCTCTTTTGAAAATAATCCTCAGAGGGTTTCGGGAAGCCGGCCATCAAAGGAACCCGTAAAAAAGGAATCTTCGTGCTAATGTTTTCTATATAAATTCGAGCTTGACTCATATATAATCATATGTATAGTGAATGTGGGAAAAAGGCAAGTACTTCAAAACAAATTTGGTGAGTTTTCTTCTGTTGGAACTTCTTGCAGGCATTCTTCTCCGAAAATGCGGTGCTTTGTGCTAATTACATTCTTAGAAACGGGAAAAACTTCCATCTGCTCAGCAGGATAACTTTGAAAGAATGCAGAAATATCTTCTTTGCTGTTTAATTTTTCATCCAACCAAAGCTCAAAACTTACAGGAGGAAGAATAACTGGCATACGTGCTTTTTCGTGATACTTCGCGACAAGATCATTAGCTACTGTAGTAATGATAGAGAAAGTATATATATTCGTTTTAGTTTCTGGATCTTGCCAAACTGAATAAACGCCTGCCATTCCGAACGGTTCCCGATCTTTTAATCTTATCGCGTAGGGTTGCTTACTTCCTGGTTTACCCATCGCTTCGTAAAATGCGTCGACAGGAACAATACATCTCATATTATAAATTCTGTTTTTAAAAGATTTGAGATCAAAGATAGTCTCGCATTTTGCATTAAAAGTAGAATACTGCATAGCTTCTTTATAACTCGCGGCGCCTTCATTTATTAACCAAAAAACTGCATCTTCGACTGTATAATCAATCCCTGGTTTAAGAATGATATCAGCTTTATCAGTTAAAGTGATATTGTATCTGCTTTTCCTTTCCTTCTCCAGATTTGCAAAAAGGAAAGGTTGAGCTTTTGACCAACGATTAGATTGAGCAACACGAGAGCACATCACTTGAATGAACAAAAGAGATTAAGGTAGTTCAAGAAATTAATCAAAAAGAAAGTTATAATATTATGTTGAATGTCTGTCGTGGTCCCTTGAAGCGATTTTGCTCCCATCCTATAACCTCGTTCCCTTCCAATCTATCACCCCACATCTGCTACCTCCAATTTCCCCCATTTCCCCCAAAAATCAGATTCCTTTCCCCGCACTTGGATCATTATTTTGATAAAATGTTTAATATTTGAGCATTGATGAATAATCAGTATAAAAAATAAGCGAATAATTTAATTTCTGCTTGTTTATTAAGAGCAAAATTAGTCTCCTTCAGATACATAGGAGGAGGATTCTATGCTCCTGACTAATTACCAAACGGATTCCTTTTACGACGAAATGTTCTCAGAAGAGGGCGGAATTCGCCAGAGTTATCATATCTTAAAATCCAGGATCGAAGGGATGGATGATAAGGAGCTTTTGAAGCGGAAGGCTTCCGCAGAAAAGGCACTTCTTTCCTTGGGAATCACCTTTAACGTGTACGGAGATGACGAAGAAGAGGAAAGGATCATGCCTTTCGATATCATTCCTCGGATCGTAACTTCTTTCGAATGGAAAAGAATGGAAGAAGGTCTCAAACAAAGGATACGCGCATTAAATCTTTTCATCCAAGATATATACGGAGATGAAAAGATCATTAAGGATGGAGTGATCCCTGCAGAGATCGTTTATAGCAGTTCCGGTTATTTAAAAGAATGTAAAGGGATTAAACCTCCAAAAGGGATTTGGATCCATATTACCGGAACGGATCTTGTGCGTGACGGGGATGGACAAATGCTTGTCCTTGAGGATAATTTACGTTGTCCTTCCGGTGTTTCTTATGTATTAGAAAATCGTGAAGTGATGAAAAAAACTTTCCCGGAACTTTTTGCGAGTCTTTCCGTAAGACCGATCTACGACTATCCGATCCGGCTTCGTGGGATGTTAGAGCATCTTTCCGATAAACCTAACCCGAATATTGGAGTTCTAACTCCTGGGATCTATAACTCTGCCTATTACGAACACAGTTTTCTCGCATCTCGTATGGGAGTTCCTTTGGTGGAAGGCACGGACCTTACTGTAAGAGACGATAAATTGTATATGAGGACTACCAAGGGCTTAAAGCAGGTGGATGTTCTATACAGAAGGATAGACGATACCTTTATGGATCCTAAAACTTTCCGCAAGGATTCTCTTCTGGGTGTTCCTGGTCTATTCGAAGTCTTTAAAAAAGGAAATGTTGCGCTTGCTAACGCTCCAGGAACCGGTGTTGCCGACGATAAGGTGATCTATTCCTATGTTCCGGATTTTATTAAGTATTATCTGGGAGAAGAGCCGATTATTCCTAACGTTCCTACGTATCTATGTTCTAGGGAGAATGACCTGAAATATGTCTGCGAGAATATAGGAAACCTAGTCGTAAAGGCGGCTAACGGAGCGGGAGGATATGGAATGATCATAGGTCCTGTCGCTAGCGAAAAGGAAAAAGAGGAATTCGTTGGGAAAGTTAAAGCAGACCCAAGAAATTATATAGCTCAACCTGTTTTGAGTTTATCCAGGATCCCTACGTTGATAGAGGATAAGTTAGAAGGAAGACATGTGGATCTAAGACCTTTTATCTTATACGGAGAAGAGATCTATGTGATGCCTGGCGGTTTGACCAGGGTTGCTTTGAGAAGAGGTTCCTTGGTTGTGAATTCTTCCCAAGGTGGCGGCTCTAAAGATACTTGGGTGATGGGTTAATATCAAAAAAAGAAGAAGAACTGGCAATCAGGGAAATACCAAAGCGGAACCGAAAAAAATCACAAAACTAGAGAGGTTTCCTAATGCTAAGCCGAGTCGCTGAATCCGTATATTGGATGAATCGTTATATGGAAAGGGCCGAGAATTATTCACGTTTTTTGGATGTGAATTTTCAGCTTTCCTTGGATCTGAACGAGGACTCCAACAGACAATGGATGCCTTTGGTGTATACCACCGGAGATAATGAATTATTTTCTAGAAAGTATAATATTCCTAGCAAAGAAAATGTGATCCATTTTATGAGTTTGGATATTGAAAATCCGAATTCTATCATGAACTGTTTGATTCGAGCTAGAGAAAACGCGAGGACCGTCCGAGAAAATATTTCCACTCCTATGTGGGAAGTGATCAACGAATTCTATCTTACGATAAAATCCAAAAGAAAATTTGAAGACTCTGATATGCCAGGCATTGCTGAGTTCTTCAAGGCAATCCGGAATCAATGTCTATTGTTCTACGGTTGCCAAGAGGCCACTATCTCTCACGACGAGGTTTGGCATTTTGCTTTACTCGGAAGATTGTTGGAAAGAGCTGATAAGACCACTCGTATCCTGGATATGAAATACTTTATACTTCTTCCTTCCAGGGAAGAAGTTGGATCCACCTTGGATCTGATCCAATGGCTTTCTCTTCTGAAATCCGCAAGCGCTCACGAGATGTTCAATCGTTTTTATACGAGGATCACTCCTAAGAATATAGCTGAGTTCCTGATCTTGGATAAAATTTTTCCGAGAGCGATACGCTTTTGTTTGTCCAAAACATTCGATAGTCTGAAAGTTTTAAGCGGGACCGATAAGGACAGTTACGGGGACGAAACGGAGAAGAGAGTAGGTGTTCTTCTTTCCGAAATGAACTACGCCTCTATAGACGAGATCTTTTCCTCAGGTATGCATGAGTATTTGGACCAATTACAGGTGAGATTGAACGGGATCGCTGCACAATTAGACGAAACCTATTTTAGGAATTGATCATGTCCTTATTAGTGTCTCTCACTCACGAAACTTCTTACGAATATGACAGGCCTGTTGCTTTATCCCCTCATATCATTCGATTGAGGCCGGCTCCTCATTCCAGGACTAGGATCGTTTCTTATTCTCTTTTGGTAGAACCTTCCGAACAATTTTTAAACTGGCAACAAGATCCTTTCGGGAATTACCAAGCAAGATTGGTATTTCCTAAGAAGACTGAAAAATTAAAAATACTCGTGGATCTGGTGGCGGAGATCCAAGTCATCAATCCATTCGATTTTTTCTTGGAGCCTGACGCAGAAGAAACTCCTTTTATTTATTCGGATGCTTTAAGGAAGGAACTTCTTCCTTACTTAAGCGCCACAGATGGGAGTAACGCACTCGCTAATTATATTTCCGGCTTACGAAAAGACGGCATTCTAAAATCAAAGCGCACAGTGGACTTCTTGGTTGGCTTAAATCAAAGAGTTTACCAGGACGTTTCTTATGTGATCCGAATGGAACCAGGAGTCCAGACCTGTACGGAAACTTTGGAAAGACGATCTGGTTCTTGCAGAGACTCTGCATTTTTACTCGTTCAGATCTTAAGACATATCGGTCTCGCATCTAGATTTGTTTCCGGTTATTTGATCCAATTAAAACCAGACGAGGTTTCCCTCCATGGGCCTTCCGGAGCAAAGGAAGATTTTACCGACCTTCATGCATGGGCGGAGGTGTTCCTACCAGGAGCAGGCTGGGTGGGTTTGGACCCAACTTCCGGATTATTTGCTGGAGAAGGTCATATTCCTTTGGCGGCTGTTCCCGAACCCGGAAGCGCTTCTCCTGTATTCGGATATTCAGATCCGGCAGAGTCCAAGTTCGGATTCAGGATGGAGGTCAAAAGATTTCAGGAATCCCCCAGGGTCACTAAACCTTATTCGGATCCTACTTGGGATAGAGTATTAAAGCTTGGAAAGGATCTGGATGCTAAATGCAAAAAAAATGATATTCGCGTTTCTATCGGTGGAGAACCCACTTTTATTTCGGATACTTCCAGGCAGGATCCTCAGTGGAACACTCTTGCAATTGGAAAAGAAAAACTAGAGTTAGGCGAAACACTTCTCACTAGGCTTCGTAAAAAATTTTCACCCGGTTCTTTGGTCCAGGTGACCCAAGGAAAATGGTATCCTGGAGAACCTTTGCCTCGCTGGTCCTTGAACGTTTTTTGGAGAAAGGACGGGGAGACATTATGGAAGAACGAAGGATTATTCTCTTCTTCTTCCGAAAAAGAAAAAAAAGATTTAGATAAGGACTTAATATCATCCGAGAGTTTCGGAGAAGAAGTTTGTAAAACCTTAGGAATTTCTCCCAAACATATGGTCCCTTTGTACGAGGACGGTTTTTATTATTTATGGAAAGAAGGGCAACTTCCCGAATGGAAGGATCCTAAGAGCCAGGATTTTAATTCGGAGGATTTTTCTTTCGAAGCCTTAGAGAGGAAGAAGGTTCTCTCCTTGATGGATCGAGACTTCAAGATCAAAAAAGCGATCGCAATTCCATTACAATTTAATTATACAAAATCGGAATGGGAAAGTTCTGAGTGGAAATATAAAAGAGAAAGATTATATTTGATGCCGGGAGACAGTCCCGCCGGTTTTAGGTTGCCTTTTTCTTCGATCTCGGAGAATTTCCGGCCGAATGCGATTCTTACGGATCTATCCAAGAGTAAAAAATTACGCTCTCGAAAGGATCTGGATTCTATTTTAACTAAAAGATCTTCTAAAGAACCAAAATTTTTTCCGGAAGGAAAAGATCTTCCGATCCGTACTACTTTGGTCATTGAGCCGAGACTTGGTTCTATTCATGTATTCCTGCCTCCTGTCGAAGGATTGGAACCTTGGTTGGATCTGATCTCTTCTTTGGAATTTGCTTCCGAAAAGTCAGGAGTACAGATCGTTTTAGAAGGTTATGAACCTCCTTCCGATGCAAGGTTAGGTCTATTTCGGATAACGCCAGATCCGGGAGTATTAGAAGTAAATTTACATCCTTCTTCTAATTTCAAAGAGCTGGAAGAGAAGACCCGTATCTTATATGAAGAAGCAAAGGATCTAGGCTTAAGTGCGGAAAAATTCCAGGTCGATGGAAGACATACAGGAACTGGAGGTGGAAATCATATCACTGTAGGTGCCATGTCTCCGGAAGACAGTCCATTCTTGCGAAGACCCGACCTTCTTCGCAGTTTGGTAAGTTATTGGCAGCATCATCCTTCTCTTTCTTATCTTTTTTCCGGTCTGTTTATCGGCCCTACCTCCCAGGCTCCGAGGTTGGACGAGGGTAGGGATGAAATATTATACGAATATGAATTAGCTTCTTCTCAATTAGATAAAATTAAAGAACCAAATCCTTGGCTTGTGGACCGTCTTTTCCGGAACCTGCTTGTGGACCTAACTGGGAATACTCATAGAGCAGAAATTTCTATAGACAAACTGTATCCACCGTCCGGGCCTCGTTTGGGTCTTGTGGAACTAAGAGGATTTGAAATGCCTCCTCATTATAAGATGAGCGTGGTGCAACAACTCTTGGTCTTATCTTTACTCTGCAGATTTTGGGAAAAACCGTATGTAAAGTCCCCTATCCATTGGGGAACGGAGCTGCATGATCGTTTTCTTCTTCCTCATTATGTTTGGAGCGATTTTAAGGATGTTCTGAAAGATCTAAAAGATCATGGATTTGCATTCCAAGAAGAGGAGTTCCTACCATTTTTCGAATTTCGTTTTCCTGTGTATGGCAAAACACAAAGAGAAGAAGTATTCTTAGAACTTAGAATGGCATTAGAGCCTTGGAATGTTCTCGGTGAAGAGTCGTCTTCTTTCGGAACTTCCAGATCAGTGGACTCTGCATTAGAAAGATTGCAAGTAAAGGTAGAAGGTTGGAGCGATCGTTATCTTCTCAGCTGCAATGGCTACGAGGTTCCTCTCAAAGGCACCGGCAGAAAAGGAGAAGCTGTTTCCGGAATTCGTTTCAAGGCTTGGAATCCTGTATTCACTCTACATCCGAATCTTCCGGTCCATACTCCCTTGGTGTTTGATGTTTGGGACAGTTGGTCTTCTCGTCCCTTAGGTGGTTGTCGTTATTATGTTTCTCATCCAGGCGGAAGAGCATACGATACATTCCCCGTAAATTCATATGAAGCCGAGTCCCGCAGGATCTCCAGATTTTTAGCGGATGGTCATTCTGCCCTAGATGGTTCCGAGCCAAAACGATTGAAACAATCGAGCGGTTATACAATGGACCTTCGTTGGATTGAATAAGTTAATATTTATCAAGCTTAGTTTGTGAGATCTAATCTCAAAAACAGTTGCCTCCAGTTCTAGAAAAATAATTCTGATTCTCAAGATAAAGAACCCAGTTTCGAGGGAACTATGCGACAAAACAATTCTGTTCAAAGCAGACGATTCGGCAGGTTTTTCAGGATCAAAAAGACTATCCTTGCTGCTTGGATCATTCTAAGTATTTTCTTACTTTCCATTCTTATTTCCTGCTCTCATAAAAACTCCGCATCCGGTGCGGCAAATACGAATGGATATCTCTACCAGATGTTCAATTCATTCGATCCTAGATCTCTTTTGCAGAATTTAGGAAATAATATTATTCCTCCTCTTTTTACGAATTTAGAAACGAGTAGGCTTGCACTTGTAAATGCAACAAATGATCTTTGTGTCACTGATTCTTTAGCTGCTGCGCAGGCGGCATGGATCGCGCATAAATCCGATCTGAAAAAAGTAGAACCTTTTCGTTTCGGATCTACTCTTGCTTACTTTTCTAGAATGGATCCCTTCCTGATCAATTATCTAACCGTGTCTCCACCTAGCACAACGGAAGGGTTGGATGTTTTGGATTCATTTACCGTCGGTGATCTTTCCGATGCACAACAAGCTATAGGCCAAATGAAAAATATGGAGAAGGGGATCAGTGCAATAGAGTATCTTCTTTTCAGTAGACCTGGAGTGAATAGAGGGACTGCTCCAAGTTGTTCCGATTTTCCGTCCGCTCCGGACGGGAAGGCCGCTCTTTTGAGAGCATTAGTTTTAGAATATAGTGGGCATGTGCAGAATGTTACGACTGCCTGGGACGTGAGCGGAACAAATCCTTTAGGCACACAGCTCGCAACTGCCGGGAACGGAACTTCTGCTACTTTTCCAAGTTCGGATGCCGCGTTAGACGCTGTTTTTGCGGGAGCTGTCCAACTTTTAACGATCATGAAAGATGGAAAACTGGAAATTCCTGCGGGGCTTTCCGGAGGAGGGAACGGTTCTTCTCCCAAGTCGGACCGTGCAGAGTCCAGATTTTCAGGACAATCTTTCCAGAACTTAATAGATAATTTTACTATTTTTAAAGCGATCTATACAGGGAACGGAACCGGTACAGGGCTTTCCGATTATGTAAAATTCTATAGTCCTGAATTAGACGAAGAAATTAAAGGTGAGATGGCAGAACTAGAAGAACATCTAGGAGATATAACTCCTTCTCTTTCGCCTTCCGATCCTTCCACTGCTTGGGGAAGTTCCAATGCTGCGAATTTTACCGCGATCAAGTCGAGCATTGAAGAGTTAGGTGAATTATTGACAATTTTGAATACCGAGTTAGCCGCTCTTACCGGCTCAAGTCCGATTTCAGGTGGACCAGGAGGGGACGGAGATTGATGTTCCGAAAACGATTCCGTTCTTCTCTTATTTTAAGTATTTTCATTTTTTCTAATTCTTTTCTTTTCTCCCAGCCTAACGGAAATGCAGGGACGAACGGGACTTCTTCACAAGCTGAGCAAGAAGATCCTTCTAAAAAAGAAGAGTCCAAACAAGAGGAATCGATCGCAGAAAAGAAAAGAAGATTTTTAGAAAGCGGTCAGATCAACGTGATCGGCGCTAAAGATGATGATATCAAAAAGATCCCCGGCTCTGCGAATGTGATCGGTAAAAAGGTCTTAAAAGAAACAAATCCTATCGATTCCATGGAAGCTTTGCGAAGAGTTCCTGGTGCTACGATCCGTTATCAAGATGCAGTGGGTCTTACTCCGAATATCGCATTCAGAGGTGTGAGTAATGAAGAATCCAGAAAAACTTTGATCTTAGAAGACGGAGTTTTCACTTCTTTGAGCCCTTACGGACAACCCGAAAGTTATTTTGTGCCTCATATTGATCGGATGGAAAGGGTAGAAGTTGTAAAAGGTTCCGGCTCCATTCTTTTTGGACCAACAACTCTAGGCGGTATTGTCAACTATGTGACCCGTAAACCTCCCGAAAAACCTACTTTTAGTGCAAAGGTGATCGGAGGAACGAACGGTTATGCTTCCAGTCTTTTGCAATACGGTGGAACTAACCAAACTACGAATACTGGTTATGATATTTCTTATATGCGTAACCAAGGAAACGGTTTTAGAGATTACCAAGGTTTTAGAGTAAACGATCTGAACCTGAAGTTGATCCAGAAATTGGGAGAGAAGGATTCTGTTTTTCTAAAATACCAATCCTACCAGCAAGAGGCGCAGTCAACGTATTTGGGACTGACCCAAGGTTTGTATTGGAGAAATCCCCGGATCAATCCTGCTAGATACGACCAAAAGTCGATCGAGAGACAAGCTGCAGTTATAGGTCACGATCATACTTTTAATGAAAATTGGAAGATGATCACAAGAGCATACTGGACCAATGTAGGCTTCCTATTTCGTCAGGAATCTTATTCTCATAATAATATGACCGAATTCGGTTTTCCCGCAAGACCTCCTGAAAATGCAGTCGGCGTCTATGCTCCGGATATTATAGGAAACCAGCCTGGAGATGTGATTTACATGTTAAATTCCACTCCAAACAGACATTCTTTCTTTAAGACCGGCGGTTTGGAAACTAAGGTAGAAGGTAAATTTAATACATTCGGTTTGGATCATGAGATCGCTTTTGGGGCGAGAATGCATTATGAATCCGTAAATGCTGCGAATAATGTATTTCCTTATCCGACTCTTACAAAAGGACTTACCACACAGCAGCAGAATCGTAACGCTAGAGCTTATGCCTTGTACGTCCAAGATTCAATTAAGGTTACCGACAAGTTTAAGGTGATCCCTGGAGTTCGTTACGAACATATCTTCCAAGGAGTATATACTCATAGAAGGCTTGCGACAGCGGATGACGTGACCAAGGGATATGCGAATACAGTCGGTCAATCCATCTTAGTAAATGATGCAAACGAGACTTATACAAAAGTAGTTCTGCCGGGAATCGGTCTTACATTTGATATTACGGAGAAGTTTATCTGGTTCGCGGGAGCTCACACCGCATTCTCTCCTCCTACATTCTCTACCGTTCAAAATCCTGCATTGGGTTTAGGTTATAAACTCAGCGCGGAAAGATCAAATAACTACGAGACAGGATTTAGAGGAAATATCACTCGCTACTTCTATACTCAGATCAGTACATACGCATTATATTTTTCGAATCAGATCGTGAACACGAACGAAGCAGGCTCCGGACTAGGAGCAGTTCCGATCAATGCAGGAAGATCCGTTAACAGGGGTGTGGAAAGTAATTTCGTTTTCGATTTCGGAAAATTTGCAGAGTCCAGATGGGAGATCCCTCTGGAATTTACTTATTCTTATACAAAGGCAATCTCTACTACTTACGTTCCAGTGGGCACGATACAAAATGCAGACGGTACAGTGAGTGTCACGAACCAACCTTTGTATGCGATCAACTCCACAGGGAATCTGATCAAGGTAAACACAAACGGAAATTATCTGCCTTACGTTCCTATGAATGTTTTTATTGGTGCGATCGGAGTGAAAAGCCCATCAGGATTCTATGCGAGAGTAGAATATCAGTATTTTGACAAACAATATTCCGATCTGCAGAATACCAAAAACCAAAGTACCGATGGAAGCCAAGGTGTGGTTCCCGCTTACGGAATTTGGAATGCCGACTTCGGATACGAGGCTCCCGGAGGAAGATGGTCTATTTTCGTGAATGGAAAAAATTTAGAAGATAGAGTCTATATTTCCGGAAGACTTCCTGTGGGGATCCAACAAGGACCGTACAGACAAATCAATATCGGAGCTACTTTAAAGCTGGATTAAAATCGGACGGGGGGTGAAAATGTCTCTCGGAAGATGAATCAGAGAACTTCCCAGGCCGCCAATCTACTCTCTGGATATAAACCCGCCTCGGGAGTCTATGACGAGCTATGCCTCCCCGACGGAAAATCCAGGGATAAATACGAATTTTTACTTCGCACTTTAAATCATCTAGGCGGAGCAGAATTAAGAAGACGCAAAGAAGATAGTCTCCGTATCCTAAAGGAAAGCGGAGTGACGTATAATGTCTATGGAGATGAAAGAGAAAGGGTCTGGGGACTGGATCTATTTCCTCTTCTCATGGACAGCAAAGAATGGGACGGGATCGAGAGAGGTCTTGCCCAAAGATCCGAACTACTTAACGAAATTCTAAAAGATGTTTACGGTCCTAAAAGATCCTTATACGAAAAAAAAATCCCTCACGAAGTCCTATTCCAGTCAGGCGGATTTTTAAGAGCCTGTGCTCCTGTTTATGATTTTACAAATTTCCGTTTAGCATTCTTAGCCACGGATATCAGTAGGGACGGGCAAGGGAATTTTTATGTGATAGGAGATAGAGTCCAGGCTCCCTCCGGTTCAGGATACGCTTTAGAAAATCGTATCGTTCTTTCTCGTATTTTTCCTTCTCTCTATCGCGATTCTCAAGTGCATAGAGTTGCTTTATATTTCAGAGCATTAAGAAAAACGTTAAATTCATTTTCTTCTAATAGAGATAGGGAACCTCTCACAATTCTTCTTACCCCCGGGCCGGGAAATGAAACCTATTTCGAGCATGCGTATCTTGCCGGTTACCTAGGATATATTTTGGCCCAAGCAGAGGACCTGACTGTTAGGGACAATAAGGTCTTTCTAAAAACGATCGAAGGTCTACAACAAGTGGATGTAATCTTTCGTCGGGTGGACGATTGGTACATGGATCCTCTCGAGTTAAAGGGAGATTCTCTTTTGGGAGTTCCGGGTATCTTGGGTGCTGTGAGGGCGGGAAATGTCACTGTGGCAAATCCAATCGGTTCCGGATTTTTGGAGAATCGAGCGATCCACGCTTATCTTCCTAACCTATGTAAGTTTTATTTGGGTGAGGACCTGATCCTTCCGAATGTTCCTACTCTCTGGATGGGGGACGAAAATTCCCGGAAAGAAGTATTTTCCAATCCTCATAAGTATGCGATCAAACCCGCTATTCGTTCTCCTTTGGATCCTTCTGTTTTCCTTTCTACTTTAAAAGATAAGGAAATGTTCGAACTGAGAACCAAGGTAGAAACAAGGCCGGAACGTTATGTGGCACAAGAAATACTGGCCGGTTCCACCTGTCCTATTTTTTCAGGAGATTCGGAAGAACTTCTGATCGGTAAGTCTGTTTTAAGGACTTTTACCTGTCTTTCTGAGAACGGGTATACATGTATGCCTGGTGGACTCGTGAGGGTTTCTCCTAAAGCGGACGAACTGATTATCACGAACCAAAGAGGAGCTATTTCCAAAGATCTTTGGATCTTAGCTTCGGAAGAGAAGAAGGAGTTCAGTCTTCTTCCAGGACAGATCGGAAGGATACCGATCAAAAGAAAGGGCTCCGGAATTCCAAGTAGGGTCGCGGACAATATGTTCTGGATGGGACGTTATGCGGAACGTGCCGAGAATATGTCCAGACTTCTCAGAGAAACTGTTCACAAGATCTTGGAAGCGGAAGAGTCCTATGAGAAGGACCAATTCTCTATGCTACTCGGTATCTTGGACCAACTCTCAGGATACAGCCTTGGGTTTTTCGAAACAAACGGATTGGATTCTTTGGATTCCATCCGAGAGAAGATATTCCAATTGGCGACTTCCCCATATTCTTCCGGAAGTATCCGCCACGATCTGAACTTTTTTGTGGGAACTACAAAGGCGGTTCGGGACAGGATTTCCGACGATACACGTTATTTGATTTCCAGGTTAGAATCCGAGGCTCCGAGAAATTCCAGTTACGACGAAGTGTTGGAATACCTACAAAAACTTGTGAACCTGTTTGCGTCTCTCTCCGGACTTGCAAATGAAAGTATGAGCCGTGAGACCGGATACTTCTTCTTGGATATGGGAAAAAGATTAGAGAGGTCTCAGTTCTTAACCAAGCTGATACTCGCTACGATGGAAAGAGCTTCTTTATATAATAAAAGTATGTTCGAAAGTCTTTTGAATGTGAACGATATACGTATCACTTACAGAAGACGTTATAAGTATAGAATAGAAGCTGAATCAGTCGTGGACATTCTGATCTTCGACGAAAGTAATCCTCGCTCGCTTGCTTTCCAATTGGAGAGATTAAGAGAGAATACATTGTTCTCATTCACCGGAAAGGACGAAGAAATTTCGGAAGAGATCCAAAGGCTTAGAGATGTTTTAGTCCGATTCGGTGAAGAAGATGCAAAACGTATTTTCGAATATGCGGATCCTGCTGGAGGACTCCGCAGATGGTTAGAAGATATTCTGGCCCAATTAAAATCCGTCTCCGATGCGGTCGCCACTAAATACTTCCGCTATGTGGAAAACCAAGTCAGATTGGGAGGACCTTATGGCTGAGTATTCCGTTCGACACTTGACTCATTATACTTATGAGAAGGAAGTTTCTCACTGTTTGAATCTGGCGCATCTTTGTCCTACATCTAACGAAAGACAGATTTGCAGGGAGTTTAGGATAGAAATATTTCCTAAACCTAAATATACCGAATTCAGAACGGATTATTTCGGAAATACCGTATATTCTTTCGCAGTAGAAACTCCTCATAACGTTCTGTCAGTGACTGCGGAGGCAAAAGTTTTCACTTCAGAACCGGAGAAGAAAAAAGACCAAATTTCGATCTCAGCATCTGAAATATTACAAAAATTGAAAACAGTTACTGAAAAGGAAGCTATGGAGGCCATGGAATTCGTAGGAGATTCGTCCTTTGTAAGCCGTTCCGTTTCTTATAAGAATTTTTTAGAAAAATATCTACCTATGGATCTTCCCTATCAGGACGCCGTCTTGGAATATGTAAAAAGATTCCGAGAAGACTTTAAGTTCAAGGCGGGAAGTACGCATATTTACACTCCTCTGGACGAGGTTTTGGAAAAAAAAGAAGGAGTCTGTCAGGACTTCACTCATCTTTCCTTGGCAGCGTTTCGTTCTATGGGACTACCTTGTAAATATGTTTCCGGTTATATTGAAACCTATCCTCCTCCAGGAAAGCCTAAGTTGAGAGGAAGTGACGCAACTCATGCGTGGATCTCAGTGTATTCTCCGGGCCAAGGTTGGTTCGATTTTGATCCTACAAACGGAAAGGCGATCACAGACGAATATATCCATACTTCTGTAGGCCGGGATTTTTCGGATGTTTCTCCTTTGAAAGGGATCTTATTCGGAGGCGGGAAACATAAATTGAAGGTGGAAGTGGATGTTTCTCAGTTAGGAGATCATAACGGGATCGGAAATCATATCTGAGGATCGGTTTGTTGGAGTTCTAACGTAGGTTGTTTTGTTGATTGTAGGGGTTCCTACATGCGCAGCAGGGCAGCGAGGTTGAAAAAAGCCCTCCCGAAGGAGGGCAATGGATCAGGTACTGGGAATAATATCAGACCGGCGCTAGGTCTCCGGAAACGAATCTTTTCCAAGTGTTCAAAGCCACTTTAAAATCGGATTTAGCTTCCTTTACGGCCTTTTTGCCTACTTCTTCTTTCACGGATTTCAAATTGATCAGTTTGGCTTGGGTTTCCTGAACGGAATTACGCAGAGCCTCTAATCTTTCTTCGAATCCTGGGCTTAAGGTTTCAGACTTA
Organism: Leptospira johnsonii; assembly: GCF_003112675.1. Classification (NCBI taxonomy): domain Bacteria; kingdom Pseudomonadati; phylum Spirochaetota; class Leptospiria; order Leptospirales; family Leptospiraceae; genus Leptospira; species Leptospira johnsonii. The sequence continues at coordinate 52,172 of NZ_BFAY01000002.1, forward strand.
GATTCCAGTTTTTCGCGTAGGGCTTTCTCATCCATGATCATCTTTTTACGAAGGATCTGTTCTTCAGAGATTGTCTTTCTATCGCTTGCCAAACCGAAAAATGCGAATGTATTGATCAGCCATTTGGTTGGATCGTAATCGAACCAACGGATACCGTTTCTGTAATCGGCTTGGAACTCATGGTGGAAGTTATGATATCCTTCGCCGAAAGTGAATAACGCGATCAGCCAATTGTCCTTAGCGGTATGTTTATCGGAGAACGGTTGATCTCCCTTGTAATGAGCCAAGGAATTGATGAAAAATGTCATGTGGTGGTTGACTGCAACTCTCAAAGAGCCTGCCAATAATAATCCACCTAACGCATCTCCCCAAAGAGCACAAAGAAGAGTAGGGAAGATAAACCCCATAAAAATAGCGATCGGATAATAATGATCGTCTTGGAATTTCACCCATTTGTCTTCGTAAAGATCGTTCACGTTAACAGGAGTTCTGTGGTCTCTATTCTCGAATAACCATAGAATATGAGCATACCAGAATCCTTTAGTGATCGCATACGGATCTTCTTCCTTATCAACGAATCTGTGGTGGATCCTATGATCGGAACTCCATTCGATTACGGATTGTTGGAACGCAGCTGCCCCGAAAAGAATATAAAAAAGTTTTACCGGCAAAGAAGCTTTGTAAGCTCTGTGCGAAAACAGACGGTGGTATCCCCCTGTGATCGCAAGCCCAGTTGCTGCAGTCATAAATAGATACACAAGCCATGTGTTTAAAGGAATGCCTCTGGTAAATAATAAGGCACCCGTCCCGATGACCCCGATGATCGGAGTCGCAATTAAGAAGATTGTGGTCTTCAACGCGTATTTCTTTTTCGTTTGTTCCATGTCGGCTTTCCCGTCTTGGTTTTTCTGATAAGAGCGGAATCGATGACTCAGGTTGCGAAAAAATTCGGAAATTTAGAATTTTTCCCCGCTGGCTCGAATCAGGCTCAAAAATCTGTTTTTTCCTGAGGAGTTCCTACTATCATGGGATTCCGGGCATCGCCCCGAGGGAGAACCGCTTTGAGGGAAGAATTATTTCAACTCATTCAAACCCACGCCTATCGTTTCCGAGAGGAACCGTTCACGTTGGCTAGTGGTAGAAAATCCAGGCATTACTTTAATTGTAAGGAAATCACTCTCCATCCCCAAAGATTAGAATTACTTTGTAAGTATATTGTGGAAAAACATCTCCCGGAATCCGGTCTGGACGGGGAGGAAGCCTTTGGAGGCCTTACCATGGGAGCGGATCCGATTTGTTTCGGGATCGCTCTAGAATACAGAAAACAGTTAAAGAATGTGTTCCCATTGATCGTAAGAAAACAAGCCAAGGATCATGGCACCAAAAATTTGGTAGAAGGTGGAGTAAACGCGGTCAAATCCTGTGTGGTTGTGGATGATGTAATCACAACTGGAGGTTCTACCTTGCAGGCTATCAAAAGTTTGAGAGATGCTGGATTGGAAGTAAAAGCCTGTATCTGTATTCTAGACAGGGAAGAAGGCGGCAGAAAAGCGATCGAAGAAGAAGGGATCCAAGTTTTCCCTTTGTTTAAAAAATCCGAATTCGGAAGTCTAGATTAATGTCCGTATTCAAATACGATTCTCCCGTTTTTAAGAAAAAACTGCTGATCCGTACAGGACTTGTGCTTTCAGTTTTCGTAATATTCATCGGAGTCAGTTTTATTCAGGTAGAATTGGATAAAAGATCTGCATTTCTTTCCATGTATCTGCTCTTGAGCGGGGTACTTATCCTTCTTCTTTTGAAAAATTACAGAAGACAATTGAAAGTATTAGAGGGCGCCAAGGTAGAATTGGATTCTTCCGCCTTAAAACAATGGAATGCAAAAGGCCAATGTATGGAGTTCGAATTCCGTGATCTGGAGAGTATCGAAAAAGACAGATTTCGAGGTTACGAAAGAATTCTACTCATCTCCAAACAAGGAACTTATATCCCGATCTTAAATCTGGAAAATATGGACCAATTCTTAGCTGAACTGGAGAAGAAGTCCGGCAAAAAGGCAAAAATTTTCGAAGAAGATACGAAGGTACTTAGCTGGAAAACTCTCATCGCATTCTTACCTTCTATCGGAGCGGCAATCGCTTTTGGGAGCGGATTCTGGAAAGAAAAACAGGATGCATTGTTTATCGTATTCGTAGCGAACGCACTTTTGTTTCTATTATATTTTCCTAAAGATAGAATGGACACCGGATATTCCGCGAGAAGGCGTTATATCTTTATTTTAGTGGTATTGTTGATCGTTTTAGTCGCTCGATATTTCGAGTGGGTCTAATTTTGGATAGATCCTGAATTGGTGATACCTTTCAGGATATTCATTTTTTTCTGAGCGAGCCTTCTAAGCTCAGTCATCTCGTCCGTAAAATTTTGTAAGATAGGATCCAAGTGCACATGATTCTCCATGGTCTGGATACTATCCCTTACATATTTCAAATCGTCAAAGTTTACTAACTTTCCGCCGAGTATCAGCTTACGCACTGTATCGAACTCGTATTTTCTCAAATGGATACGGATTAAAAACTCCGCGGAAAATTTAGAAGTAAGTCTGGACCACGGACTTTTTGGGTTAAAAGTAACATCGTTAGACGCAACTACGTCAGCAGCTCTTTTAAAACCTAAAGGAGAACCTCCTCCTCCGCCCAAAGAAGTTATCTCGTAATCCGGAATATCTCTCGCTACAGTGACGGGAGCCCCGTTCCTCTCCAATAACTCCGATAATAAATTTCTGCGTCTATTATCGTCGTACTCGTTGGGAGCGGCGGTGAGAACCCTTTGGTATTCTTCCAACATCACAGAGATATTGATGAATCTTCCCAAAGGAGTATTATTGTGTTCTTTGATCTTTGGAAATAATTCCCTAGTGATCTGAAAGGGAGATTTTCTTTTGTAATAGGTGGCCTCATAGGCCTTCTCCAATTTTTTCTCCGCAAATCCTTTTAAGTCGGTAACGATCTTCAGATCCGCATAGATATAAGCGTCCACTCCCTGGTCTTGCTCCCTGGCATTTTTGGATTGTTCCGGAAGAACGATCTTAATGATGAAAATATAGCGAGCTTCCCGAAGCATTTCCAGGATCTCGCGGATCTCATGCATATCCCTGGAAAAGAATGCGATCATATCTTTCAAAAAAGAATCGGAAGAAGGGATCCGGTTGTCTTCTTGCTGATTGATCTTTTTGATCTCTTCCGCAAGTTCCAGGGCAATTTCCAGCTGAGTAGCCATCGAAGGAATAACTTACTTCCGGGCTAGCTAGGAATCAAGATAGTTTTCCTCATTCCGGACTAAGCTGGAAGCTCATTTTTCTCAATAAATGTAGAGGATAGATCGCCGAAATCCAACCCAGGAGCGGCGCAAAAATTAGGATCAGGGCGGGGGTTTCGGGCAAAAAGGAGAAGGTAAGAGTCCAGCCGAATGCGTTCTTATTCACCACATATAAAATGATTGGTGACATGATGAGAGAAGATATGATCCCGAAGAATGCACCGAATCCGGTCAGATAAACCGATTCCGTTTTGAGAATAATCCCGAGTTGGTCCTGAGAGGCTCCCAAATATTTGAGAAGGCCCAGTATCCTACGTTTATCGTACAATGTATGGACGAGAGAAGAAAGTAGGGAAATTACAGAAATTAGAATGGCAGTCGCCTTAAGAGAATCCAAAACTCTGAATACTTTATTGATCTCGTATAGATATATTTCCCTGAGTTGCGCGGAATCGAGTAAGATCAGATCTTTGTATTCGGGATCTGAGCTTAAAAAATCAGAAATTTTCTTTTTGGAAGATTCGATACCGGAAGAGTCTGAATATTCCTTTTTTAAGAAAAGTTTAATAGAGTTTAAGGTCTTAAATTCGAAATTTTTTTCGTAGGAACGGATATCCATCATCACTGTTCCTTTTTCCGAGAAAAAATGTTCTTTGATCCCTTTGATATGAAACTCCTTTTTACCGAAAGGAGTTTGGGACACCAGCACATCTCCCACTTTCAGTTTTTTCAAATGGGCCATATTCGAAGAAATTAAAACATCTGTTTCTTCTTTTACTTCATTCTCTATCCTTTCTGGTTTGTCCCGATAAACGGAAAAATCGTAAGCATGGATGATGAAACTTCCTTTATCAGTTTCAAAAGAAGTATTCACCAAAAACCCGTCAAGATAAGAACTGACTCCTAAGTCCCTGATCTTCTCTGGCAGATCTTTAGGAACTCCCCCATGGATCCCTGAATGAAAAAATCGATCATTAATGATCGTAAAATCAGAAGGATATTCTGAATCCACCCAATCATTCAGAGATTTTTTGTAACTATCCGTAAGAATGGTCAGACATAAAACTAAAGAAACAGCCAACATTACCGTGGCAGCTGTCAACGTGTTCCTTCCTGGATTTTCTTTTAATTCTTCCAGACCTATTCTGAAAAAAGGAAAACTTTTATCGCTTCTGTCCAGGATTTTAGAAACACCTGAACTGAATAAGGAAAGTAAATAAGGAAAAGCGAATGTGATCCCAATCGTCACACCTCCCACACCCAGTAAACCAGGCAAAGGGAGTTTCCAAGGAGAAGGAAGATTAGAAATTCCTAAAGAAGATAAAAATATGATCCCGCCATAGATCGCAAGTCTTGAGTTTGGGATCTGTCTTTTTTCCTTTTGAGAATCTCGGAGTATGGATAGGGGAGGGACCTTTCCCGCTCGGATCGCAGGATACACAGAAGAAATGACTGAGCCCAAGATCCCAAGGCCTGCGGCAAGACTTAAGTCGAAGAGAGAAATAGAACTGTAAGTGGATAATAAGTTTTTATCCACAAGCCCGGACTCAGGACGGAAAAAATCCAAACCGGAGAAAAATATACCAAATACGATCCCTAACACCGTACCTATACTTCCCAAAAGAACTGACTGGCTTAAAAAAAGAAAAATAGAAGATCTTACATCCAGTCCTAAGGTTCTTAATATCCCAAGTTCTCTTTCTCTACTCAAATATAGGCCTGTCATTGTATTGGAAACCATGAAGAACGCTATGAGGAGTGAGATAAAAGAAATGATCAGAAGATTCAACTGGAAGGAACGAAGTGCATTTGCGGACTTTTCTTGGATCTCTTCGGAAGTTTCTATTTTTACATTCGGGCCTAGGAACTTTTGTAAGTTTTCTTTAGTTTGAGAAAGGTTACGATCAGAAGATCTTAAGAGAAGATAATCTGCTCCGTTTATACCGGTGAGTTTTTCTTGGATCAAAGAAATATCTTCAATGATCAAGAATCCCCCTTCTATATCCACCGGGATATAATCCTTAAACTCCCAGTTTTTTCCGTTCAGCAAAAGAGTGAAAGGAGCACCTTTGAATTTTTCAGCTAAGGATTTGGATACATACGTTTTTTCTAATGGACCAGAAGTTTCAGAACCTGTGTTTTCTTTTAAAGGAATTCCCAAATATTCCTTGGTCAGGTCCATCCCCATATACATGACTCTTAGATTATCCGAGGAAATTCCTTCCAACTGGATCCTTGGTCTGACTGCGGAAATATTTCTTAGATCCGGATGAGAATGTATTTCGGAAAGGATCTGCCAATCTAGGATTTGGCCGGGCCTACTCGGAGAGATTTTTAAATTAAAATCTCCCTTTAAATATCCCATGGAAAAATCGATTAGGGATTTTTCCGCTTTGTTTGCGTTACTCGTAGTGGATAAGAATAAACCAACGCCTAAGGAAATTCCTAAAAGAGCGAATATGAATCTGGGAAGATGAGTCTTAAAATATTCGTATAAGAATAAAAAATATAAATTCATACAAGATCCAAGGCAGGATTTTGTTCCGGTAAGATGAGTCCGTCCTTCATCTTGAGCCTAACTTTTCCTTTTTCTCCGATCTCCCTGTCGTGAGTTACTATGAATAAGGAAAATTTTTCCTTCTCTTGTAACTCCAACAGAAGTTCCAAAATTTTATGAGCGTGATAGGTATCTAAATTTCCCGTCGGCTCATCTGCTAAAACTATACTAGGACGTTTTGCAAGTGCCCTCGCGATCGCAACCCTCTGTTGTTCTCCTCCGGAAAGTTCGTCCGGTTTATGTTTGAATCTATGAGTTAGATCGACCTTCTCCAATGCTTCTTTTGCGATCTCTCTCGCCTTGGATTTTCCCAAACCGGAAATGTATAGAGGTAAGGCCACATTTTCCAAAGCGCTTAAGTAAGGAAGAAGGTGAAAGAACTGGAAGATTATCCCGGTTTCATTCCGACGATATTCAGTGAGTTCCTGTTCCGTAAAATTGCTTAGGTTTTTTCCACCTATCCAAACTTCTCCGGAATCTGCTTGGTCGATCCCGGATAGAATATTCAAAAATGTGGATTTACCCGAACCGGATGGACCCATCAAAGTTAAAAAAGTATCTGCAACATCTAAGTTGATCCCTTTTAGGACCGGCACGTTTTGTTTTCCGTTTATATAGGACTTGGTTAAATTTCGGATTAGGATCTTGTTTGTCGGATTCGACATAGTCCTATTTTGCATCCTCTAGAAGAGGACGCAAGGAAAAGAAGGTGATAAGAGGCACGGAGTTAAATGAGTCACAGAGAAAATTTCACACAGAGGCACAGGGCCGCAGAGGGGAGAGTGCTGATTTGTGAGAGAATATAATGATTATATAGATTTAAAGTAAGTTTGAGGAATAAGTCACAGAGTTGAGAGAGGCACAGGGAATATTCACACAGAGGCACGGAGTCACGGAGGAGTAAGAACTCCTACAAGCCATGATTAAACCCTCTGCGCCTTTGTGTCCCTGTGTGGAAATAACTCGGAGTCTCCCTAAAACTCTGTGCGAAAATCTTACCTAGTAATCCTCGCAAACTCAATTCCTTGGTAATAATGACGGATGATCTCTGCGTAGGTAAAATTCTGCTTAGCCATTCCGAAACTTCCCCATTGGCTTAAGCCAACTCCATGGCCTGCACCCATACCCTTGATCAAAAATCCTTCACTTTCTCTTTTGATACCGAAACGAAGAGACTTGACGGAAGTTCCGAGCAAGCTGCGGAATTCCTTCCCTTTTATTTTAGAAGTGCCTTGTTTACCGATGACTTCCAAAAGATCCACTCTGCCGGAAGGAGTTCTAGAAAGAACTTGGATGGATTGGATAGAACCAACGCCTAAGGACGAAAGAGTCTGGTCCATTTTATCTTGGTTTAAAATTTCTTTCCAAACAAAATTGTCTCCGGCCTCATCAAATCTGGACGCTACGGATTCCAAGTAAGGAAGTCTTTTGCCACCCCAAACTTGGTCAGGAGTTTCCGTTCTTCCGCCACTATTGGAATGAAAGAACATATGAATAGGATCATCTTCGTAAACTGCAAGAACACCTTCCGTATCACGAACAGCTTGGGTGGTTCTTGGATTTTCTTTCGTCATGCCTGAGTATGCTTGTGAGTTCACAGTGGACTCCACATCATAAGCGGTATCTTTTTTGTTCAGGATCTCTCTGATTGCATAAGTCCTGGAACAGATCGCCTGTGCTTTTAAAGCCTCGGTCGGCCAGCCTGCAGGAACTTCGGAAGGAACGACAGAATATAAATATTCTTCCAAAGGAACTCGATTGATGAGTAGAACGTTACCATTTTTATCAGGTTGGAGTAAAATTTCCCCTCTGAACTTTCTTCCCTTATATTCCAAACCTGGATTGTCCGCTACGAAACGGATAGGTGCTTTCAATTTTTTCGCGTCCAAAGAAACCGCATCGTAAGCACGTTTGATCAGAAGATCGTTCACATCATATACGAAAATCACTCCGTCCGCTTTGATCATTAGGTCTGATTCGGCCTTTCCTAAAAAGACCCGGATCTTTTCAGAAGTTTTGAGAGCGTTCGGAGAATTCCAAGGCCGGATAATGACGGTATTACAGCCCCAAACCGCCAAAATTAAAAATGATAGAATGATGATAGAAAGTCGTTTCATGGGCACCTGTCGGTTTCGTATACCTTTGGTATTGAATATCGAAGGAAACTCGGATTTGCTTCAGCGATTTTTAGGGGAGAAGATGGATACTGCTTCCAAATGAGGAGTCTGAGGGAATGGATCGCAAAGTAGGAACTCCTCCATTTGGTAGGATTCTTCCAAAAGGCGGGCGTCTCTTAAGAGATTTTCCGGATTGCAGGAAATATAGATCAGCTGGGAAACAGGATTAGAATTTAAGAAGGTACATAATTCAGGAGAAAGGCCGCTTCTGGGAGGGTCGGCAATCACTACAGAATCTTTCCAAGGTAGATTTGCGGAGGACATTTTCTCCAGACCTTTTTTATGGAAAAGATCAAAGGCCAGAAATTCTATCTTTTTGTCCGGGAACACTTCTTGTAGGAACTCCTCACCTGCTGATACGGAAGAAGGCACGATATCAATTCCTAGGATCCTGGAAAATTTTTCTCCGAATAGAATGGAGAAAAATCCGCTCCCGCAGAAAAGGTCCGCTAAATTCTCCGCGGGTTTGATCTTAGATCTAATAAATTCTAAAATTTTAATGAACTCTTTCGGATTCGGCTGGAAGAATCCATCAAAGGGAATTTTGAATTTTTTACCCCATACTTCTTCTATCAGATAAACATTTCCTCTGATCGCAATCGCTTCTCCTGAGGCGGAAATTTCTCCCTTTTTGCGGTTAAAACAAAAGACTATGTTTTTAGCGCTTAGGACTTCTTTCGCTTTTTCCGCAACTTGGTTCATCAGATCTTCGTCCTTGAAGTCTTCTGTGAATGTGAGGATACTCATGGAGTCGTCGGTAAAAACTGATTTGCGAAGAGTGAAATATTTTAGATAACCTGTTTCCTTTTTGCGATCATATTCCAATTCAGGAAAAGATTCCAAAAGTTTTTGGAATAAAGGCATTTCAGAATTTGCCCAGTCTGTTTGGATCGAACAGTTCCCTATAGGTACAATCCTTCTAAAATTTCCCGACATTCTTAAGCCGACGACCCGCCCTGGGAAAACTGCAAAGTCCATACGATTTCGGTAAGAATAAGAAGAATCCGCAGGAGAAACTCCTTTGTGAATCGGATTGAAATTTTCTAATCCTTTTAGGATTGGCTCTGATGTTAATTTGAATTGTTCCGGATAGGGCAGGTGTTGACCTGAGCATCCTCCACATTCTCCGAAACTTGGGCATAACGGAGAAGAAACCCTCGTTTCTAAATGGGTAGGGTTCCATTTATAGAAAACTTTTCTTTTTCCGAATTTGTATACATCATATACGTCTCCCGGGAGAGAATAAGGGATTTCTATTTTTCTTTTTCCTAATGTACCTTCTCCTCTTAGGTTAGGAAGAAGGTTCTCGATTTCTAAAACTCCGAAAGGTTCCTGATCAAACATGGATTAAGGACGAATGTCTATATTCTCCAAACCTTGGTTGGTAAATATCTCTTCGTATTTGCTGATATAAGGAGCTTCTTTTTCTATTCGCTCTTCTATCGCCATAGAAGCCACGCCTGTTTCTCCGTATTCTTGGAGGAAATCTCTTCTGGCCATTCTGTGGATCAGCTCGTCCCAGAATAATTCATTATCGTAATCGGAAATGATATCGAATATATCCGTTTGGTCTTCGAATTTTCGGGTAGGGAAATACACATCGTCTGCAGCATCGTAGTCAACGAATTCCTGCTTTCCAAAATCTTTTGCAAAGGAAAGTATGTATTGCTCGAGTTCGGCATAGGAATTTAATTCCTCGTCACCTTCGTTAAAAGCATTGATCATCCAACTGGAGATCGCGATGGATTTTAGTAAGGTTTCGTACTGCTCGGGTGTGAACTCAATTTTCATGCAAAATCCTCGAATTAAGGTCAATTTTAACTGGAGAGCCCAAGGAGCTACCAGATTTTTTCAGGGCTATACCTACTTTAGAACCTTCTTATTTTATATTTTCCTGGTTTCAGGGTTCGGGTTTTGTGCAAGCACACAGAGATTCGAACAATTGAAAAAAGTAAAAGACGACAAGGCCTTAGTATATGTGCTTAGGCCAGATAGAGAAGCTCAGTCCATATTCTCCTTTGGCATAGAATTGTATAAATATCCTGGATCTTTTAAAGAAGGCGGCAGCAGTTTATTTCAAAAATTCGGATTGGAGTCAGGAGAGTATAAGATCTTAGAACTGACGCCCGGATTTTATACGCTGAAATGTAGAGACTTCGAAAAAGTTTTTTTTGCGAAAGAAGGTAAGATCTTATTCTTATCTATAGAACTTTATAATACTGGGAACTTCTCCTTACCTGATCTATTCATTCAGGAATCCAAACCGGAAGATGCACTTAGATCCTTATTAGAAGGAAAAAGAATGTATAGGAATTCTTCCGAAAACTAAGGATTCCAATGAGAGATCAGCTCTTCCAGATAGTACTGGAAGTTTTTTGCACCTTTAGACCTTCCCATCGCCATCCAATCTAAATGTCCTCCACCTTTGATCTCCCAGAAAATTTTAGGATCTTTTGCTTTTTGGAAAAGTTCCATCCCATTCGGATAGGAAACGATCTGGTCCTCGGTTCCATGTACTACCAATAGTTTTACCGGAGAAATTTGATCCGCTACTTCTCCGGGACTTAAATGATCCGAGAAGAAGAATCCGACCAACTGTCCTATCGGAAAGAAAAACACTCTCTCTGCCACGGTTTTAGCCACATGAGAATAATATGCGAAGGTGCCATCGCCTACGACCAGTAATAATCCCTCTTTGTTTTGCATTTCTCCTACGGCCCGTATCGCAATTGCTCCGCCCATACTTTGTCCGTAAACGATCCAAGGAATACCCAGTTCTTTTGCTCTGTTCTGTTGGAATTTCAGGATTTCTTTAGAATCTTCTAATATAGGTTCCTTCTCCGCTTCTCCTTCCGAATCTCCGTAACCTCTATAGTCCCAGATCACTAATTCATAACCTTTTTCAACAAGCCATACAAGACTGATATAGTGGCTAGACATATTGTCCCCATTTCCATGGAACTGAAGAATGCTCGCCTTTGCTTTTATCTTAGAGGGTTTGAAGATCCAAACTTTGATATTTGTCCCGTCTTTCATTCGGAGAGAAAGTTTCTCTGGTTGGAATCCCATTTTTTCAGGAGGAATATACATTTCCCTAGTAGGGTAAAATAACATAGAAGAACAATTGCCTAATAGAAACAGAATGAGAACGGGATAGTAAATATATTTAAAATTGATACACATAGGAGAAGCTGGCTTCATTATAATTCCTTTGGGCTTTTGCCTCTAATCTCAATTCATGATTGGCATGGATAGCATAACGAAATCCTAATTGTGCCTTATAATCGTCCGGGATCCCATAAACTGAAAAAGTATAATAATGCAAAGACAATACCGCTTTGAAAGAATCAAAATTTGCGATCCAATAGGCTGCAATTTGAGGAGCTACGATTGCATTCGTATCATACTTACCGTTGTATCTTACTTTTGCTCCTGCCTGAGCGGAGAATAAAAAACGTTTTGGTCCTTCTGAAAATTGGTCCTGGAAGCTATAGCCAAAAGTAGTTTCTATATTTGCATTCGTAACTCTCTCATATTTTTCGGATTTTGAAACATCATCCAATCTATACAGTGTGTAAGACAGATCTTCCGGCCGGAGGACAGCCTGCCATTCCAGAAGTTTTCTATCTTCCTTGTTCCTACTTTTCTCGTAAACGGAGGAGTCCGCTCCTGAATCCACAAAATAAGAAACCGAGCGACCTAATGAATTGTAAGGAGTTAATGAAAGAAGCCGAACGATATGGAATTCTTCTAGATGTAACTTTTTAGAATCCTGGTAATATCTTGCCTTAAAAGAAAAATAATCCACGGAAGAATTCGGGATATAACCTTGGTCCGTATTCAAAAGATCGTGGATAGCGGCCCTATAACCGAAGCCTAAAAAATTTCCCAAACTGGATATTCCCATTTCATGATACAGTGCGGAACTACCATGGCCCACATGAGGACTTTGGGTGATAGGAGAATATCCGGAATCCTCATAATCGGTCGGAAGTTTACTTCTGAATAAGAGTAATTGTTTGTAAGTTTGATCCCATTCTTTAGGAGAATCTCCTTCCGCTTTTTTGTAACGAAAAGAATCCAGGATCGTATCCGAAAGAAAAGCAGTTCTGACTTTAGTATCCGGTTCTTTATTAGTCAAAGGAGATATATCTCCATTCTTCATTACATTTTCGTAAAGGTTCTTTTCTTCTTCGTTCATTTTTCTGAGTTTCTGGATGATCTTGCTATGTAGAGAAGGCCTATATTTGATCTCTTTTACAAGGCCTGTCTGTTCAATATATTTTTTAACAGTATCTCCCGGGATCACAAAAGGAGCCTTGTCGCGCAGATGAAGGCTCGGCCTCGCTACTTCTATCAGAGAAAACAAATGGTAGGAACAATTCTCATCTAAAAAATAATAATCGAAAGTAGCGGCTCCCAATTCCCAGAGATGCCTCGTCATTCTTTTGACCTCTTCCTCTTTCAGATCCAACTCATATTCCCAAAGATCTCTACTTTCAATATCGTTATATTCCGCAATTTTAACATAATAAGGGAATAAGGAGAAGGTTCCGGGATATCCTCCGAACAAACCAAAAATAGAATACACGATCGCATTCGTAGATTCAGGATCCGCATTTGCAGCGTAATTTACCGAGTATTCTAAAATTTCCTTTCGATGGCGATCTCCGGAATCCAATTTTAAAAGAGTATGACCGAAGATAGAGGCGGGCGCATTCATATAATAAGAAGCGAATATGATCTTTGCACCTTTAGGATTCAAAGTAGCGAACCATTTTTCGAATCTGGAACAATCTACTTTTGCAAAATCTGTATCCGGAATGGAAAGTTTCTCTTGGAGCCATCTTTTTCTTTCCGGGAATTTGCATACTGGATGCATCCAGTTTTCTTCTCCGGGAGGAGGGGGGACTTCGGTCATAAAGGCTTCGATTGCGGAGAGTAGTTCTTCTTCCGGGTTTTTTCTTCCTTCTCTAGAAAGAAAAAAAGAAGAAGAGTCCGCCTCGCTTACCCAGTTTCCGAATGTGGTTTTAGTATAATGTAATAGAAGGATCCAATATCTATCTTCCCAAAGTTTTCTGGTCTCTGCCGTTTTTTGGTATTCTAGGATCTTTTCGGTCCCTGTCGCATAAGCAGGTCTGAAAGTCCCGAAAATAGAGAATAAAAATAATATTAGAAAAAAAGAATAGAGCTTAGAGGGCACTTAAAGTTTTAAATTGGGCGAATATTCCCTTCTCCTTTTGGGAGAAGGGAAATGTGCACTACCCTTGTAAAAGAGTAATGTTGATCAGATTTTGCAACTTCCGACTAGAGCGGAGTTGTTTGCTACTTCGAATCTCATTTTTTCCAAAAAGGAATCCGGAGTGTTTTGGTCGAAAAGTGCGGAGAATTTTTCTTTTCCTACTTTTCCGAAAGTTCCCATATCGGAACAACCCATCAAAGAAGCGAAAGCTTCCATTTTTTCTCCTGAACCTTTAGCAAATTCTTGCTCCAAAGATTGGAAGTTCATATGAACAAAGATCTGCTGTTCCGCTTGCTTTTGAGTAAAGCCACTGGTCTCACATCCCAAAGTTCCTGTGGAAATCCCGAAAGTTTGGTTTCCAAGAGTTCCGTTTACGGTAGCTGCGATCACTTGATGAACTTTTTTGTTCTCGGTGATCACGATCGAACCAAGACCACATCCAGCAGCGCCGTGTTTAGCGGAAGCTACGTAAAGTGGAGAAGCTACTAAAGCGAGAAATAGAGATACTGCTAATATTCTTTTCATGAGTTATCTCCTTAAATTTTGCAGCTCTTTGAGAGCACTGCGTCTTTTCTGATCCCGTCTTTTACCGCGCTGAGTAAAGAGGAAGGAGTGGTTTCTTGGGTATACAATACGTCAAAATTCGATTTAGTGTATTCTCCCAATTGTGCAGTTCCATTTGTGGAACAGCCTAGAAGTCCTGAGAGTGCTTCTAATTTTTCTCCTTTTCCTTGTGCCATTTCAGCTTCCAAAGAATTGAAATTGAGGGAAACAAATACTTCCTGAACTTTTTCTTTTTGAACCAGTCCGTCGGTAGCACATCCTAAAGTTCCGGTAGTGATCCCAAAAGTTTGGCTGCCCGAAGTGGCGTTTGTGGTAGCTGCTAAAACTTGCTGACCACCTTTGTTTTCTTTAAAAACCAGAGACCCGAATCCGCAACCGGCCACGCCATAGTCTGCGGCGGAGACTGAAATTCCCGAGGACAAGCAGAGTAATCCGACTAATCCTATCGATAGAAGTTCTTTTTTCATAAATGAACCTCTCCTTCCATTTTTTAATAGAAAATAATAAAATTCCTCCAAAAAGAAGATGTCAACCAGAATTAAAGAAAACGAAGCATATGCCTTCGCGATAACGGAAAAGACCTCTCTTTGGAAAGAATTTTCTGCATCGCGGATTGTTTACTCGCAAAATCACGGATAATCGGAAAAATTTTTCGGAGTTTCTGTCCGTATTCTTGGAAAGCTTGGATAAAACTTTTTGGCAGATCTCCAACTTTCATTTAGAATGTTACCTCTGTGGTTTTTTTATTATTTTTCCTTTTTTAAATCTTGACTCGAAACTTCTCAAAAAGATGATCCTCTCTTAAGTTTTACCCTTCGAAAGAAAGTATGACGTTCCCTTCATATGTTTTTGTTTCTTGCCGAAAAATTTTCGGATCCAGATTATCACGCAAAACTAAGCGAAAATAAACAAAAAAGTAATATAGTAACGGAGATAGATTCAATGAGAAAAATCATGTTATTAGCTGCCGCGTTAGTATTGGTTTCCGTAACCAATTGCCTTCCAATCGTTTACGGATCTCTTTATACAAACGTGACCGACAACGCAACCATCTTCAACAGAGACAACTCTCAAAAAGATGGAATCGGTGAAAAATCAGGAGAAGCATGTGCATCTTCTATTTTAGCGCTGATCGCTACCGGTGATGCTGGTATTAAAGCTGCTGCTAAAAAAGGCGGGATCAAAGTGGTTAAATCCATCGATTTCAACAGATCCAACGTTCTTGGATCCGTTTACGTTTCCAACTGTACGATAGCTTACGGAGATTGATCATCTCTTAGTTCGTCTAGAACGAACAAATCTATCGAATTGTTTCCGATTTGGTCCATTTGGATCTTAAAAGGGGAAACGGTTTTTAAAGGTCGTGTAAATTTTAATTTTACGCGGCCTTTTTTCTATTTCCTAAATTTTCTCCCATCGTATTTCCTTCTTAGATGAAATCTATAAATATGATCCGCTGGCGTTCTAAAGTATTCTTATTATTATCTATATTCATTTTTTCTAACTTTTGTAGCGGAAGGGCAGACGGGGACCTAAAGGTTTCCGATTCAACTCCGGAAATGAAAAAAGTTTCCTGTGATACTCCTGCGTATCGTGTCAAAAATCTTTGCGAAGACGAAAAAGCTTACCTGGATTGGGCAAGCAAAGCGTATTCTGATTTGGGCACTTTGGATAAGCTAACCGAGGAAAATCTTTTAAAAGTTTCAGAAGAGACTGAGGATATAGATAAGGGGGCTGCAATTTTTTATCATAGGATTATCAACGATCCAAAGAATAAAAAGTTTTTAGAATATTTAGATAAAAAGGAGAAGGAATTCTCCGAAAAACGTCCCGACTTTTCTTCCAGAAAGATCGTGCTTGTTATGGTGCCTGGAATGTTTTATGCGGACAATCCGAGTGTAGGAGCTGATGGGGCGTCTATTCGTAAGATGGTGGCAACTGTCGGAATACGTTCCGATCTGATCCCAATCGGGCAGGTTTCCGATGTACGCGAAAATGCAAAGATCATCTGCGAATACTTAGAAGTTTCAAATCCGGAAGAAACTGTGATCATTGCATCTCCTAGCAAGGGTTCCTCAGATTTTAGAATGGCCATAGAAAGGTGTGGGAACGAACCCTATTTTAAAAAAGTAAAGGGTTGGTATAGTATTGGCGGGATTTTAAAAGGTTCTAGAATGATAGAAGGTATCCTGAATGATTTCTGGGTTAAATTGGAAGTCAGAAGTTATTTTTTCTTCAAGGGTTACGATTGGGATGGGTTTTTATCCATTCGAAAAGGGCAAGACGCTCCGTTGGATAAAGATTGGAAACTTCCTCCTGGGATCAAGATGATCAATTTGGTGGGAGTTCCGTTATTTAGACATGTTACGGAAAGAGCCCGTCCATATTATAATTTTTTAATGAATTTTGGTCCAAATGACGGGATCATTCTTTTGTCGGATTCCATTCATCCAGGAAGCCTGGTTTATCCTTCTTTTCGGAACGATCATTATTTTACTAGACCGATGCCTCCGGAAAGGATCCTTGCTATGATAGAATATCTTTTGGATCCTAAGGCTCCGGCGCTTTAATTTACGGTTTGTAAGAATATAGATCGGATTCGAACTGATCTATCACTGCCTGGTAGGCTTCCGTTTCGGAAGGATAGGAATAGTTTAACCAGAGAACCGGCAATGTAAGTATCCAAACGAATGCTTTTCGGGTAATTTCGTATTCGAATGTTTTTTTTGCCACATTGTCCTTATATACAGTAAATGTAATGTTTGCTCCGTCTTTTCCGCTATAGGATGGAAGAATGGTGAAAGTTGCATAGGATAAATACAAAAAGATCATCGCAGTCAGAGATGGATCTTTTTGTGAAGACTTCATATCTATATAATATCCTTTTTCAGGCGGATAATTTTCTATCTCTTTCCAACCTTTTTCGGTTAGAGCTTTTCTGACCTCGGATTCGCTTCTGCTTAAACCCGGAAATCTGCTGATCAAAAAATGGATGCGGTTTTTGTCTTTTCGATCCGATTCTAATTCCTTCCAGCCTCTTTTTAAGAATTCTTTTCTTCTTTCATGAGGATTCCAATCCTTAGGATTTTCTATACTGAAATAGATCATTCCGTTGGAAGGATTTTCCTTTTTAGGAAAATCTGTGTAGCCAATGATACAATTCGAGAAGGTGAAAAAGATGGCAGGAATAAAAATAAAAACTCTCATGAAAGTTATGTGTCGTTTTGGTACGAAATTGATTGGAAATTGTACCAACTGAGGAAGCAAGGATTTTTATTAGAGCTATTCCGTTTCTGCGATAGAATAACCTGTTTCCAAATAAAATTGAAAGGTTTTGTCCAAGCTATAAGGTCCCGCATATCTGGAAAGGTCCTTCTCCAGTTCCCCAGCTTTTAGATTTTTGTACATGTCCTTCCATTCTTTGGAAATGATTAGTGCAGATTCTTCCGGTTCTGTTTCCGCAACGGATCTGAGTGCAAATGCCAATACTTCCCAACTGTAGGAAGAATGTTTGAGTAGCACGTTCCATTCTTCTATGCTTGGACTTTTTTTGCTGCGGATGATCTCTTCTAAAAGTTCGGTGCCTAAGATTCCGGAATCCGATCCTATTTGTATATAATATCTTCTTAAAGGAAGTAGATAGTCCTTATCCGGAAAAAGATTTTTTCTGAGAGAAAGTAATAATGCTCTTCTTGCTAATGCTGAGGATTCTATAAATCTTCTTTGGTCCAAATATTCCATACTTAAGATATGATGAAAGATCGGTTCGTCCCTAAAAATATTTGCTCTTTGCAGGAGTCCTTCTTCATATAAATTGGAATCCTTGGATTTATAAGATAAGATACAAAGTCTATGTAGGTTTTTATTTCTTGGGAAGTAGGGCAGGAATCTTTTACATCTTGCGATAGAGTCTTCTATTTTTCCCGCTTTTTGGAAGCTTGATATTTCATCTAATAGAGCTTGTTCTTCCGCTTGGTATGGATTGGAAGATTCTAATTCTTTTAAAGTGGCTTTATAATATTCAATGTCCCCGATCCTGGAAGACCAGAGTAATGCCTTGTATCTGAGATCTCTATTTTCCGGATCCCTGGATAATAATACCCGAGCAGTGTTTAGAGCCTTATCCGGAAATCTGAGTGAATCGTAAAGATCGGTCATTTCTTCCAATAACTTGGTTTGGTCTGGATTTAATCTCAGGCTTGTTTCGTAACTTTTGAGTGCTTCTAATTCTTCTCCCTTTCCTTTTTGGGATTTTCCTAAAATCCAATAGTAACGGAAGTCTCTCGGTTCTCCTGTCTCGTCAGCGATCTGTAATTTTTCTAACGCTTGTTGGTATCTGCCTCTTGCGGCTTCTTCGGCAGCCTGCTGGATCAGCTCTTCCCAAGAAAAGGTTGAACTCAAGCCCAGGACCGATTTTATAGTGCAAATAACTAGAAAGAACCAAATGGAAAGTGTACGTCTCATATTAGCTTTGGCAAACACAGGTCCCATCTTTTTAAACCATCGGAAATTTTAAAAAAAAACAAGAGGTTTCCCTGAATGAATTCGGTTACCATTATTCTGGCTTTTGCCTTCCTGGCTATTTTGACCGCCGTAGTATACGCACTGAAGGTCACCAGGATCCAAATCGGAACTGAGGGCGGAAAGGATAACGAATCCAAGAAATTGATCGAAATTTCTTCCGCAATCTCCGAAGGCGCTATGGCCTTTCTCGTGAGAGAATACAAGACCATTTCTCTCTTCATCGCCTTTATGGCAGTTCTGATCTTCTTCCTTTTGGACAATCCGGAGACCCCGGATTTTAACGACGGATTGTTTACTGCGATCGCTTTCGTAGCAGGGGCTTTGATTTCCTGCCTTTCCGGTTTTATCGGGATGAAGATCGCAACTGCAGGAAACGTTCGTACCGCTCAGGCTGCTAAAACTTCCATGTCCAAGGCTTTCAGAGTCGCTTTCGATTCAGGAGCGGTAATGGGATTTGGTCTGGTCGGACTTGC
This sequence comes from Leptospira johnsonii, assembly GCF_003112675.1. Classification (NCBI taxonomy): domain Bacteria; kingdom Pseudomonadati; phylum Spirochaetota; class Leptospiria; order Leptospirales; family Leptospiraceae; genus Leptospira; species Leptospira johnsonii. Next base: position 71,024 of record NZ_BFAY01000002.1, read on the forward strand.
AGTTTTGGGTATGATCGGGCTTTTTCTTCTTTATACTCATTTATTCCAAAACGTAGGAACTCTCTACCTAATGGAAGCTCTGGCAGGTTTTGGTCTGGGTGGTTCTGCTGTGGCTCTTTTCGGAAGAGTGGGCGGGGGAATTTACACCAAGGCTGCCGACGTTGGGGCCGACTTGGTTGGTAAGGTAGAGAAGGGAATCCCTGAGGATGATCCTCGAAACCCTGCTACTATTGCAGATAACGTTGGAGATAACGTTGGTGACGTTGCCGGTATGGGTGCTGACCTTTTCGGTTCCTGTGCTGAAGCTACTTGCGCCGCTCTTGTGATCGGTGCGACTGCAACCGCTCTTTCCGGAAATACTGACGCTCTTTTATATCCACTTTTGATCTCCGCTTTCGGGATCCCTGCCTCTCTTTTGACTTCCTTCATCGCTTCCGTGAAAGAAGGAGGAAATGTGGAGAAGGTACTAAAGATCCAACTTTGGGTCTCTACGCTGCTCGTAGGCGCGGTTATGTATTTCGTAACTGATAAATACATGGTGGATTCTTTCGAGATCGCTGGCAAAACGATCGGCAAATGGAATGTTTACATTTCCTTGATTGTTGGTCTATTCTCCGGAATGTTCATCGGTCTTATCACAGAATACTATACTTCTCATTCTTATAAACCTGTAAGAGAAGTGGTCGAAGCTTCCAAAACTGGAGCTGCTACGAACATTATCTACGGACTCGCATTAGGTTACCAAAGTTCTGTGGTTCCGGTCATCCTACTCGTGATTACTATCGTTACTGCGAATATTTTGGCGGGAATGTATGGGATTGCAATCGCTGCTCTTGGAATGATCTCCACGATCGCGATCGGTTTGACCATCGACGCTTACGGTCCGGTTTCGGATAACGCAGGTGGGATCGCTGAGATGGCGGAACTCGGAAAAGAAGTTCGTAATCGTACAGATACTTTAGATGCGGCCGGTAATACTACTGCCGCTATCGGAAAAGGTTTTGCGATCGGTTCTGCCGCTTTAACTTCCTTGGCGCTGTTTGCCGCATTCATCACCAGAACTAAAACTACCGGTCTGGACATCCTGAACGCAGAAGTTTTCGGTGGATTACTTTTCGGAGCAATGCTTCCGTTCGTCTTTACTGCTATGACCATGAAATCAGTAGGTAAAGCTGCTGTTGACATGGTGGAAGAAGTTAGAAAACAATTCCGCGAGATCCCAGGGATCATGGAAGGAAAAGCGAAGCCAGATTATAAAAGATGTGTGGATATTTCCACCACTGCAGCTTTAAGAGAAATGATCCTTCCTGGACTTTTAGTTCTTTTAACTCCGATCTTAGTAGGTTACTTATTCGGAATTAAATCTTTAGCAGGTGTTTTAGCTGGAGCATTGGTAGCAGGTGTGGTTCTTGCAATCTCTTCTGCAAACTCCGGTGGTGGCTGGGACAACGCTAAAAAATATATCGAAAAAGCAGCCGGTGGAAAAGGTTCCGACCAACACAAGGCAGCAGTTGTGGGAGATACCGTGGGAGATCCTTTAAAAGATACTTCCGGTCCTTCTATCAATATTTTGATCAAGTTGATGGCGATTACTAGTTTAGTGTTTGCAGAATTCTTCGTACAACATGGCGGTTTATTGCTTCGCGTGTTCCAATAAGAATTTTCTAAAATTCTGATATAGAAAAGGGATCCGAATGGGTCCCTTTTCTATTTGAGAGTGCGGAGTTCACGGAGAACACAGAGAGTTTATTCCCTATGTTGGAACTCCAACATAGATTTGAAGAGGATGATTTTGTTGACAAATGTTGGATTTTGTGATATGGAGAATGTTCTCTCCCACGAGCCACTCCCCCCAATCCCAATGCAGGGTGGGGGTATCTTTGTTCTATGTAGGAATTCCTACAAGGATTTCCTAAATCTTACATAGAACGGATCAAATCCCATCTTCTTCCAGAATTCTACTGCCAGCTTATTCTCGGAAATCGCTCTTAATTCGATCGCCTGGATCCCTTTTTCTTTTGCATAACGGAACGTTTCTTGGACGAGAGGTTTCATATAACCTGACTTTCTTTTGCCTTGTTTGGTAATTGCCAGGTCTATGAATAAGTTCATCTCCTCAATGAGATACGGTTTTTCTTCCACTCTTGCGATTAAGAGAGAGACAAGTTCTTCTTTTATGAATCCACCGATAAATAAAACTTTGTCTGTAGCCCTGAGTTTTAAGTAGATATCCACCATTTTGGCGGCGGCCCTAGGACGGATCTTGAATATTCCATCTAAGGGAAGTTTATTCACCATTCTAAAAAATTGATTTACCAATTCAATGGCAGCCTCCCTATTTTGGGGGAGGATCGGTCTTATCTCCAAAAGTTTCTCAGGCATTAAAATAAAACTTTGCAAATGACCGGAGTTTGTGGAGTATTTTTTATAGTGTAGAAGAGAAGTTTCTCTTCTTTTTAGAAATAAATAAAAAAAGAAACGATTCCGGTTGTTACTAATACGAAGGCAAAATGATCTTTCGAGCACTTATAATTCTATCCTTCTTCTCTTTTATCAATTGCGAGAACGGTAAATCGGAATTGCCACCCGCAGTTTTGGGATATATCACTTTGGATTATCTCATTCTAACGGATCCGGATCGTTCTTCCGTTTATTTTTCCACCGTAAGATCCTTGGATCTAGAAGTTGCTTATGAAACGGATGCGGAACCTTTTACCGGAAATTTTACGGTTGGCGGTTCCAGTATTTGGAATGTGACGGATAGTAATATGCAGGATGTTTTTGCGGACAGAGGTTATTCAGTTGCAGTCACTGTTCCGAGCGATCTATCCGAGATGAACGAGATCCCGGACCAAAACAGATCTACTTGGAGTGTGAACCAACTTTTGGATCTGGTACCTAAATACAGAAAGAAATCTTCCGATTTTCAATCTACTAGTTTCTTTATCGTGTATGTAAGAGGACAGTTGGCGGATGCGCCTGGTGTGATCGCAGTTACAATTTCTGGAGTTTTAGGAATTGGACCTCCGGTAATCTTTGTATTCAAAGATATGATAGATCAGTTTGATTCTATCGTTTCACCTGATAAGGCAGCAAAAGCGGAGCAGATGACTCTGACCCATGAGCTTGGACATGCACTTGGGCTCGTGAACGCTGGGATCCCGTTATATTCTTCTCACCAGGATACAGAACATGGAAACCATTGTTCTAATGAAACCTGCGGAATGTTCTGGGCCTTAAGCGACACCAAGGTCGAAACTTTCAGCCCAGCAAGTCCTTTGATCTTCGGACAGGAATGTAGGGACGATATTCGAAACTACAATCCTTGATTAAAGTATCTTGTCCGCAAAGTAAGATTTCAAAGAATCTATAGAGATCCTTTCTTGGGACATGCTGTCCCTTTCTCTCACTGTAACGGAATTGTCCTTTAAAGAATCGTAATCTACTGTGATACAATATGGAGTTCCGATCTCATCCTGTCTGCGGTATCTTTTTCCGATAGCGCCGCCTTCATCGTATTCTAAATTCCCTAAAGAAGATAGGTTTGTATAGATGGATTTTGCAAGTTCAGGAAGACCGTCTTTTTTCATAAGAGGAAAAATTCCGATCTTCACAGGAGCTACCTGAGGAGCGAAACGAAGAACCGTTCTTGTTTCTCCATCAGGTAGTTTTTCTTCTGCGTAAGCGTCTGAAACAACAGCTAAGAACAAACGATTTAAGCCGAGTGCAGGCTCTACCACGTAAGGTACATACTTTTTATTAGCTGCCTGGTCTTGGTATTTCAGATCTTCTCCGGAGAATTTTTCATGTTGAGAAAGATCGTAGTCAGTTCTGGAAGCGATCCCCCAAAGTTCTCCCCATCCGAATCCATATTTGTATTCGATATCGGAAGTAGCTTCGCTATAGAAGGAAAGTTCTTCCTTTTCATGTTCTCTGATCTTTAGATTTTCTTTTTTTAGACCCACATGATCGGTTAAGAAGGTAAGGCAATAGTTTACCCAATGAGTGAACCATTCTTTTTGGGTTCCAGGCTCGCAGAAGAATTCCATCTCCATTTGTTCGAATTCACGAGTGCGGAATACGAACTGTCTGGCCATGATCTCATTACGGAATGATTTACCGATCTGGGCGATACCGAATGGGATCTTGTTTCTAGTCGTGGAGATAACGTTCTTAAAATTGATAAAAATACCTTGGGCAGTTTCCGGACGAAGATAAATATCCTGTGAATCTTCTGCGGAAGCTCCATGAGAAGTTTTGAACATCAGGTTGAAGTCCCTTGCTTCCGTGAATGTTCCTCTGTTCCCGCAGTTTGGACAGGCAAAATTTCCCGCCTTGATGACTTCGTTCATTTTTTCCAGGGTTAACCCGGTGGCGGCACCTTCTCCTTTTTGGTCTTCCAAAAATTTGTCCGCTCTGATCCTGGTCTTACAATTTTTACAATCGATAAGTGGATCGTTAAAATTCGAAACGTGTCCGGATGCTTCCCATACTTTTGGATTGAGAAGGATAGAAGAATCCAGTCCGACTACGTCTTCTCTCAAGTGGACAAAATGTTTCCACCAGAGTCTTTTTAAGTTATGGAGAAGTTCGGCTCCGTAAGGGCCATAGTCGAAGGTATTGGAAAGTCCTCCGTAAATTTCGGATCCGGGATAAACAAATCCTCTTCTTTTACAAACGGATACAATATCCTTGAGAGAGGAATCTAGGGTTTCTTTTTTCTCCATAGGTCCAAGGATTCTCGAATAGGATTCATGATAAAGTATTAAATTCGTAGGAATTCCTTCAATTCTTGTTTGCTTCCGGAACAAGCCAGGGTCCAATGGACAAGGATATTCGGAATGAAAAGAGAAGTTTCGCAGAAGGATAAACTCGTCTTTTGGGGGATCAATTTTCTCTCTTGGACCTCTCCTATTTCTATGATAGGTTTCGGGATTTTTTTTCCTCTGGGAGTTATCTTCCTATTTCCGAAAGAAGACCGGGTCCTCAGGCCTGCATTCCATTCCGTTTTTCTGCAAGTGGTCCTCGGGCTGTTTTTATTTTCTCTAGAACTTCTATTCTTAATTTTTCCAAAAGCGGAAGAGATTTTTTCAGCGTTCATTCTACTTAATTCTGAAGATCCAAGCGCATTCGGTTTTACTGTTCTAACGCTCATGTTCTTCTTGGGTCTGGCTGTCTTTTTTCTACAGGCAAAACATGTTAGAGAAAGATTAAAACCGGAAGATCCAAAACCTCTCATCTTAAATCCTGTCCTGGTCTTTTTGACAGTATTCTGCTTAATACTATTCACTCATTATCTAACGTACTCAGATACATTCCGAGCTAAGATGGCAACGTTCGCAGTCTTCTCCGAAAGTGTTTGGATCTTCTTTTTTACTGCGATCGGGCTTGCAGAACTTCTTTCCGGCAAAAGACCGTTCTTCTTATTTCGTAGACCTTGGGCTTGGTTTGTAAGACAGACCAAAGATTCTCACGCATCGGAAGAAGGAGATCTATCTTCTTCTGCCAGAAAACGTAAGAACGCGAAAGTAAGAGATATCATCTTAGCAGGTTGGGGGCATATCTACACTGGCCGTTTGTGGAGGGGATTTCCGATCCTGTTTGTATATCTGCTCGGACTATTATTATTTGCCACATTCTTCTTTTCTTGGTGGGAGCCCGCATTGGGGATCCGCTTTTTGGCAAGCTTAGGATTAAAGCCTGGAATCTCCGACAAAAAGTTTTTTGAAGTGGCCTCTTCTATTTGGGTCTGGTCGGCGATCTTAACTACATTAATTTTGATTAATGTGTTTTCCGGATGGTTGCTTCGTAGAACTTTTCATTCAAAAACTCCGCTATTGGGTCTCAGCCCTGGCTTCGAGAACAATCTTGGATTGAGCGTTTTGGTTCACTTGATAGTGATCTGTCTCATTCTACTCATGCCAACCACGATCGCTTTCCAAAAAGAGAGCAAATCTAGACCTACGGATCATTATACACCTGAGAATCATGCTGAATTTTATTTTATAGATCCGAATCTTCCGGACGAGGTGAAAGGACTGAACGGTGGTGTTATCACCGGAACGGATACACCTAATAGTACTCAAGGTGAAAAAATCCCTGAGGAAAAACCTTCGGACGAGGGAAGGGTAAAGGGAGAAGTCAAAAAAATCAAAGGTAAAAAACTTCCTCCTACTTATTCCAATTATATCTCCGCTAAAATGAGAACCTTCGAATCCTTTATGGATTATTGGAGAAGCGCTCCTCGAAATTATTCCTGCGTTGTAGCTTATACAATTACTCCGGACGGAGAAGTTGTGGATGTGGAACTTGTGCAAAGTTCCACTTATCCGGATCAGGACCAGAGAACTCTAGAGCTAATCGAGAATTTATCTCCAATGATGCCTCCTCCTGGGACCAAAGGGTATATTCGAGTCACGGAACTTTTCTGGAACGGGCCATTGGATGCTAAGGCGATGCCAACTCCTTTACAACAAGAACTTGTGAATATGTTCGACGGCCGTTATATGGAGGAATTATGAGTTTAGAAGTAATTCTTCTTGCGATCGGAAGTATTTTACCTTGGGGATTTTATCTCATCTACACCCAGCCCAACTCCGGGAGAGAAAAACGTTTCTTTTTTATAATATTCTTTGCGTTACTTTTAGGTTGGATCTCGACAGAGTTAGTGCTTCGCGCAAGCGCTTGGATCTGGCCTGAAACTGAGATCAAGGCGAAGGTAGCAAAATCAATTCTTTCTCAGACAGCATTTCTCGCATTTGTGAAAGCTGGAATGATGGAAGAATTATGTAAATCCGTCCTGATCGTATCCTTATCCCTTATCTTGGCTTACGATTGGAAGAAAAAGGAATTCCTTCCGGAAACATTTTTAGTGGGTGGATTTATCGCATTAGGTTTTGCCGGAATAGAAAATTATCATTATATTCTCACCGCAAAAGAAGACGATAGGATCCATACTTTTATTCTAAGAACATTAAAATCTTCGAATGCACATTTGCTCATCAATCTTTGTTTTGCACTTTGCCTGATCAAAAGTAATAAAAGACAATTCCCTGACAAGTATTGGTATATTCTTTCCGGATTCTTGCTCGCAGTGGTCCAGCATGGACTATTCGACTTTTTTGTGATCCCTGTGGGAAGATTCGGACATTGGGCGGCTACAGCGCTATTCGTTGGGATCTGGGTTTGGATCGTGAAAGATAGAAGATTGTATATGAAAGTAGAAGAAATACAAAAAGAACGACCTCCCAGGGAAGAAATTCCTCAATCGGTTCCAGAGATAATCCGTTGAAATACAAAGAAATTAGAGTTTCCATTCCGAAAGATTTTGCGGAAGAGTTTTCCGCGTACTTGGACGAATGGCAAGTAGCAGGATATTACGAGATCCTATTCGATAGAGAAGAACCCAGAAAACCTGAAGAAGAGATTATCTCTGACAATACTCCGATAAGAGTGTATTTGGCAGAAGAAGACGTTCAGTCCGAGGCCAAAATTTGGATCTATTTACAAACTGTTGCTCCAGAAGATTCCTTTGCGGAATCTAGATGGATAGAAACGAAAGAATACGAAGAAGCTTATAAAGAATTTTATAAACCGTTTTCTGTGGGAGTTTTCTGGGTGGTGCCCACTTGGGAAAAAGAAGATTGGGAAAATAATAAGAGGTCGGAAGAGAAGGGTTCTGTTCCGGTTTATATTAATCCAGGACTTGCTTTTGGAACGGGACATCATGAAACCACTCGTTTGGTTTTATCCAGGCTCGGTTCTATAGATCTTAAAGGGAAAACGGTCGCAGATATTGGTGCGGGTTCTGGGATCTTGTCCGTGGCAGTCGCAAGATTAGAAGCATCTAAAATTATCGCAGTGGATATAGATCCGAATGCAGTACGTTCTTCCGCATTCAATCGAGACGAGAATGGTATCTCGGACCAAGTTTTAGTTGTGGAAGAAGGTGGATTTGATCATCCTAAGATCCGTTCCGAAAAATTCGATCTATGCGTGGCGAATATCACATTCGCTGTTTTAAAGGCAAATATGGAAAAGATTGCAAGTCTTCATACGGATCATTTTTTATTTAGCGGTGTTATCACTGAAAGGAAAGACGAATTCCTGGAGTTATTAGCTTCCCAAGTAGGAGGTAAATCCGTATATGAAACCTCCTGGAACGGATGGGAACTGATAGAATGGACTCGCAAAGTCCTATAACGTTTTATTAATACTTAATATCGGAGAAAAAATGAGACATTACGACGTATTCGGAATAGGGAACGCGCTTGTGGATATTCTGATCCCTACCGAAGATTCTTTTTTACAAAAAATGGGTTGGAACAAGGGAATCATGACCTTGGTGGACGCAGAAGTGCAGGGTGGGGTCCTTACCGCCTTGGACGGACATAAAAAGGAATTAAGATCAGGTGGAAGTGCTGCAAATACGATGATTGCACTCGCAAATTCAGGCGGCACAGGGACTTATACAGGAAAAGTAAGCGAGGACACTTACGGAGAATTTTACAAACTGGATATGGAAAAGGCTGGGATCTTATTTGAAGTTCCTCCTTCCAAAGATGGACATACCGGAACCTGTGTGATACTTACAACTCCCGATGCGGAAAGGACCATGCTCACTCACTTGGGAATTTCTTCCACATTGACCAAGCAGGATTTGGACTTGGAAAGACTAAAAGTTTCTTCTTATAGTTATTTAGAAGGGTATCTTTGGGATGGACCTTCTACCAAAGAGGCCTGTCTTCTTGCCATGGAAGAATCCAAAAAAGCAGGAGTAAAAGTCGCATTTACTTTCAGCGATCCATTCTGCGTAAACCGTTCTAGAGAAGATTTTTTAAAACTTACTAAAGAGTATTGTGATTTAGTTTTTTGTAATGCAGAAGAGGCGAAAGCCTTGGCAGTCACCGAATCCAAAGAGGATGCCCTAAAATTTATATCTTCACTTTGTAAGAATGTGATGATGACCGACGGCTCTAACGGAGCGTTCGTTTCGGTAAACGGAACTATCAGTCACATAGGAGGATTCCCGGCTCAGCATTTATTGGATACTACAGGAGCAGGGGATTGTTTTGCTGCAGGAGTGCTGTATGGACTCACTCACGGATTTTCTCCTGAGAATGCAGCAAGATGGGGGAACTACGTCGCCTCCAGGATCGTTCAAGAGATAGGACCTAGACTTTCTGTCAGACTTATGGGAAGACAGGAAGAAATACTCGGAAAAGTTTAAGGACAAGAATAAGACAAAGAGATCGTGCTCATATTTCCGTTCTCCGGAACGGAAAATGTGAGAGGAGTTCCTACGATCGTATCCGGAAAACCATCCACATAAGAAGTGTCCGAAAGACAATATAGTTTATGAGTCCCGGGGTTGATGTACTTCAACTTTACCGTTCCGCTTCTTGCAGGTGTTGCTGCTATCGGAAGTTTTGTGAGGATATTCGTTTCATTCTCTCTGAAAACCGCAAAGTAATGAGTCAGGTTCCCAGAACCGCCCGTGATCGCTAAAGAAGAAGCACCACTCGGATAGATCGTTCTGGATCTGGTCAGGATCCCTCCACCTATATCGGATTGGCCTGCATGTTTCGTTTTCCAATCGCTGATAGAGATCAAAGTTGCTGCAGTACTTCCGTCGGCGGACTTGATGGAGTGAACCATTAAGTTTTCCTTAAGGTTCATTCTTACTTCGAAAATATAAGGTTCGAATCCAGGTTTAAAATCCATGTCCGCTTCTCCTGCTTGTGCGGAATAGAGAAGTGGGAATACGAGAGGGTAACCTGATTTATCGGTGGCTCCGGCAGGATAAGCGAGCCTTGGGACTATATTAAATCCATAAACGCCATAGTTATCAAAGAAGGTTACTTTGGTCAGATCCACTCCGGGAGAATTTCCCCAACCAGTTACTAGGGAACGGATATAAGTTCCGGTATAATAGTATTGGCTCGCGAGCCCGGAAGCAGTTCCTGAAGTAGGATCGTTAGAAGGATATTCAGCTCCTTCTCCGTTTAAGAACTGGATCATTTTGAATTCACCGTTCAGCGATCGGCATGTGTTTGCGTTTAATGTGTAAGGTTGTGTACAATACACTTCTCTGTTCGGGGCAATATTGTCCCAGAAAGCTTTTGCTGCTGCCACTGTTCTGATCTGAGAAAGATTGTTTAAACCGTCTTGGTATTTGGAAGAAATTCGGATCTCACCTATATCGATATAAATGGGAAGATTCGCCATCTTAGGAAGAGCGGATAGATCGAAAGTAGGATCTCCGGAAGGATCTTGGTAAACATCCCCGGTCCCATTATTGTATTCTGAAAATTCCAAAGGACTGTCTGTTGCATAAGTTCCTTTCACAAGAAGTAACATTCTACTATTGAAAAGGGTACTAATTACGGGATTATCAGTGGCGTTTCCTTCCCAATGTCCTACCTTACAATCGGAAACGAATGCCAGCAAAAAGGAAGAAAGACATAGAAAACGATTCGCTTTGGACATCATAAGAATACGCTCACCATTAAACCGAAATGGAAAAATTCGGTATCCACTTTATTGTAATAATATGGGTTATTTAACCTGGGATCCACTGTAGGACCTACATAAGGATACTTAGTTTCCGCAGGTGCATTTAAATCTGATTCATAAATTTTATTATAATCCAGTCGGATCCCGATCCGGATCTTCTTTCCTGCCACGAAACTCGCCTCAAATCCTGCGTATAAGGTATCGTCCCAGCGAGAAGTGTTTGCGGGTCTCGCAACAACGTAGGTTTCTCCGAATCCTGCCTTGACCATAAATGTGATTGGAAGTTCGAAAGGGAGTTTATAACAAAGTGCGCTATATACTGGGATCGTGGTAAGAGCTCTTTCCGATCTGGATAAGTAGTTTGAGTAAGAAGCCCCAACTTCCACATAAAAAATCCAAGGCCAAGGTACTCTGTAGAAGAATCCACCACCAAGGGTAGTGTCCAAATATTTCTGGGCTTCGGAACCGGGAAATGGGTTAGAAGCTCCTACCCAGGCACCGATTTCCGGTTTTCGATTATCGTAGAATGTAGGGAGTTCCTCTTCTAATTCTTCGTCATCAGTGCTCTCTTTTTTATCGGAGCGAGTAAGTCCGGAAGAAGGTAGATTCCCGCCTGCTTGTGCCAGGATCAATTCTCCATTCTTAAAACTGTTCCCAATCTTATTAAAGTCCATGGGAGGAGCAACAGGGTTTCCTCCCAGATATTTTACCGTCTTATTATCCAGTTGGTCCGGATAAGAGAAGGCTTGCGCCCAAGGGAAAAGTAAAAATGCGATCGGAAGGAGTTTTTTCATCTGGGAACCCCGCCGAATTCTTTCCGGTTTTGGTACATACGATCTATCTCAGGAAAAGAATCGTAGTACGCTTTTAGAAAATACAATCCGTAAGGGGGGAGAGTGATCCCTGCTATGGTTCTATCTTTGGAAGAAAGTATTTTCAATATATTCGTCTCTTTGCGCTTCTCTATCGCTATTTCAAAAAGTGTTCCGGTCAGGATCCGGACCATATTATGGAGGAAACCGTTTGCCTTGATCCGTAAACGAAGAAGTCCGGGCTCTTCTTCACTTTCTATTAGGCTCGCATCATAAATGACCCGAGTAGTTGTCCTACGGTTCCGCATCGAAGTGGCTTTTGCCAAGCTCCGAAAGTCATGTTCGCCCTTTAGTAGTTCCAGTTCTTCTCTTAAGCGGGAAACGTCAATCCGATGTTGGTACCAAAATGCCCTGTTTTTCCAAACAGGCCTTGGGAACCTTGCGTTCACTAAAAGGTATTCGTATTCTCTTGCAGTACAAGAAAACTGAGAATTAAAATTCAGAGGAACTTCTATCATCTCATGAATTGCCAGACCCCGGTCGGTGAGTGCATTCATTCCAAGTAGGAACTTCGACAGGTTTGGAATAGGAGAATCCGTCTTAAAATTTACGATCATTCCCCTGGCATGGACACCTGTATCTGTTCTACCTGCTCCCCAGATCCGAGTCTGTTTTTTCAGAAGGATTTCCAGTGCCTTCTCTATTTCTTCCTGAACAGTGGGGGATTGTTTCTGGCTTTGGTATCCGAAAAAACATCCACCATCAAATTCAATCAGCAGGGCATAGTTTCTAGGATCTTCGGTCATAGTTTGGAGAGGAAGCAGAATGAAACAAATAGGAGGAAGAAAAGAGAAACGTCTCTTATTTTTCTCCGCCCATTTCCTCTATGATCTTATTGTATTCGTCATAGAGTTCCTTGGCCATATCGATGATGACGGAAGGTTTGGACTTGGACGCCTTACCCGAACCGTACAATCTGGAAAGAGTTCTTTTCGCACGGATAAGAAGGTTCAGTTTAGAAGCAGCATCGGATGCTAGCTCTTCCTTGAACTTCATAGTGAGATAAGCGGAAAGATAAATGACTCCGTCAAATCCCCAGTTTTTGTCCGTATCTGGTCCGAGTAGATAGGAGGCAGCATCCACTGGTTCGGAACCTGACTGCATGATCTCCATTGTATCTGTGTACCAGCCTGCGGCTTTTTGGTAGAGAAGGTCCCGGATCTTATCGTAACCCATGCCTGGAAACTCGGTGTTTACATCGTCGTAATACCAGGCGCCTCTAACTGCGCAGACCGCTTTTTTAGGCGTAGGAGCTACTGTGACTTTTCTGGACTGGTAACATTCTATCGCTAAAAGATAAGATGCGGCACCTAAGATCAAATTTCTTTCTTGGTAAAAATCAGTAGGTCCCATGATGGACTCAATATTTTTGCGTCTTACCTCAGCGGATTCTCTCAGTTTAGCGAGCTCATCCGCATCCAGGCTGGACCAGTCCTTGGGAAATGCAGTATAAAGACAACGAGGACAAACGTTTAAAACGTAATCGTTCGGGGAAACCCTACCGAATTTTTTGTTTTTTTCGTATAAGCGACGTAATTCCTGGGTGAGCTTGCCTGCGATTAGCCTTCCCCCACCTTGGAACATGCTTTCCCTTTGGTGGACCTCGCTACAGATAGGGCAGACCGTATCTTCCTTGTTCCGAAAAGAGATTTTTTTGCCTTGGGCTAATGCAGTTGCTGTCATACGAAGAATTTCTGGAAAAATCGAGCTGGAAGCGTCAATTCTCACCGTATTCTAACCGATAGACTAAGAAGAAAAGCACGATTTTCGGGTTGAACCCGATCTCCGCAGGGAGAAGCTAAGGAAAAGGTCCGCCAATGAAAAAACTTCTCGTTTTCATGATCGCGATGTTAGTCGCCCCAGTTCTATTACACGGCGAAGCCGTTTCTATGAAATCGTATAAGAAGCGGATAGAGCTCTTAACTTATTTGAGAGAGATAGAGCCTGTCGTAAAAAATTATCCGGGAGAGGTAAAATCCTCCGGAACCGGTCAAACCCAGGCAGATGGGGAGAGGCTCGCGAAGTATAAAGAACTAAAAAGATTGTACCAAGAAGGTCTTCTGTATTTCTTCGAAGGGAATTACGTAAATTCTTATCGTAGATTTTTGGAATCTCAACTTGGAATGGAACTTCTTCTTGAAGAACTTTCCCAAGCGTATGTGGAAAGAACAGAAGAGATCCTGAAAACAGCGATCGAAAAGAAAAATCCGAACAATCCTACAGATAGAGCTCTTGTGGATATTTCCGTGGAATACGGAAAAACAAGTTATATCCGTGCGGACATCAAGGAGAATAGAGAAGCTCCTTATACCCGCAGGATGTACAATCCGAGAGAATTCCATTACGTGGTTAATAAATACACCATCGAAAAAAATATGGAGTTAGGTTATCAATTCTTGGGAGAAGCCAAGGAAGCTAGAAATAACGCACTTAAGATAGAAAAACATTTGGAGAAACACCAAAAACTCCAGCCTGAGCATAGAAAACATCGTATCGAAATGTATTTGGGATCGATCAATCTTTGCAGGGACGCAAGAGCCAATGCGATGAATATTTTCAAACTCAAGTATCCTTACGATAACTACTATCTGCAAAGATCCGACGCTAAGTCTGAAGAGACTCGTAATGAGATCGGAGAGATCACTCCTGGAGAAGTTGTTTCTGTAGAGGGAGTCACTTACGACTTCTCTACCAACCCTCTGGTACGTGCAGATAATAGAATGAGCCCTGTATTCGACAAAAGAATTCCGGACGATTATCGTAGAGACGCAGTGGATATTTTAGGTAGAGTTTATGACGACGAGATCGACAACAAACTGTATCTTCGTTGGGATGCAGACACTCGCAAAAAACTTCTGGGTGATAAAATCCCGCCTGGAGCACAGAAGAGAAAACAAGCTGCAACTGCAACCCAGCCTAATAAATAAGATCTTTCCATTCTTCTGAAAAAATGAAAAGGCCTGTTTCCAAAAGGGGACAGGCTTTTTTATTTCTGCAAAGTCCATTCTACTTGAAACGAACATTGTAAGTTATGATCCAAAGAGACTTATTCCATTCGTGTTTCTCCCTTTGACATTTGTTAAGAATTTGCTTTCCTTGTTCAGACTGGTACTAAAGCATAGTTCGCATGAATCCACTTAAGTTTATGGAAAGCCGTTTGGGTAGGTTTTCCCCGAAGTATCGCAAACTGGTATTACGTACCTATGTCGTAACATTAAGATTGGTACTTACGGTAGCGTTTCCATCTATGATCTCGGGGATTTTTTATGCGGTCATAGGCAAAAGGGAAAAACAATATTCTTCTTTCTTAAAAGGTTCTAAAACTTGGGGAACTGCAGTGATCAAGATGACCAAAACGGATCTGGTCTTAAAAAACGAAATTCAGATCCCGGAAAAAGGTCATATGATCTTCTTGAATCATGTAAACGAGATCGATTTTCCTTACGACTGTCTGATCGTAAACAAACCGTATCTGGCAAACCAAGTGATTAAAAAAACATTAATCGCTTATTGGTGGATGAAGGCAATGGGTTCTCAGGTTTTCGAAACTTCCAAGGCAGCTACGATTGCAGTTTCTGTTCGCAATTTATTAAAAGGACTTTCTACTACTTCTTATATAGTATACCCGGAAGGTCATAATTCTTATTCTGAAATTATCCAGCCAATGCAAAAGGGGATGGTTAAACTCGCTTATGAGAATAAGATCCCTGTTGTGGTAGTACTTAAATCCGGGATCACCACTTACCAAACGGAACCTATGTTTGCTAAAGTCGGTTACAAATTTATCGGAAGATACGAACCCTGGACTCACGCGAATTGGGAGAGTTTTAGGGATTTCTTATACGAAACCATGAGCAAGGAAAAAATCGCATTGGATTCCGAGATCGGAACAGTGCGGGAACCTGTCTCTTCTAAATCCAAGTGATCAAAAGACTACTTATCGCAAACAGGGGGGAGATCTCTCTCCGAATTCAAAAGACCTGCAAAAGATTGGGTATTGAGACCGTAGCCGTATATTCGGATGCGGACAAGGATGCACCTTTCGTAAAAGCGGCGGACTTTTCCTTTTATCTGGGAGAGTCCGAGCCTTCGAAATCATATTTAGTAATTTCTAATATACTAAAAGCAATCTCCGAAACCGGAGCGGATGCGGTTCATCCAGGTTATGGGTTCTTATCCGAGAAGGCTGAATTTGCAAGAGAACTTTCCAAAGCAGGGATTTCCTTTTTAGGACCTAAGCCTGAAACCGTAGACCTAATGGGAGATAAGATCAGATCTCGCGCAGCCATGGAGAAAGCAGGGGTTCCTGTCGTTCCGGGATACGAGGGAGAATCTCAAGAACATTCTGTTTTATTAAAAGAAGCGGAGAGGATCGGATTTCCGATCATGATCAAGGCAAGCGCAGGCGGCGGTGGAAAAGGAATGAAACGTGTCTTTTCCAAAGAAGAATTTTTGCCTGCTTTAGAATCCGCCCAGAGAGAGGCTGGGAACGCTTTCGGCGATTCTAGAGTCTTTTTAGAAAAGTATATTATAAATCCTAGACATATAGAAGTCCAGGTATTCGGGGATTCATCCGGAAAAGTGATCCATCTATTCGAAAGAGAATGTTCTATCCAGAGAAGACACCAGAAAGTAGTGGAGGAATCTCCCGCACCTAATTTGCCTTCTGAACTGAAACAAAAAATTTGCGAAGTAGCTGTTAAAGCCGCTTCTTCCATCGGTTATCTGGGGGCAGGAACGGTTGAATTTATTTTGGGAGAAGATGGAGCATTCTACTTTTTGGAAATGAATACAAGGCTACAGGTAGAACATCCTGTTACTGAATCCGTAACCGGTTTCGATCTGGTAGAATGGCAGATCCGAATCGCAGAGGGTGTGGGTATCGAAAAACTCACAGGAGGAAAATCTCCTTCTCAGAGTGGACATGCGATCGAAGTCAGATTGTACGCAGAAGATCCGGAGAATGAGTTCCTACCTTCTATCGGAAAGATAGAACTCGCCAAATTTCCGGAAATCCAGAATCTAAGAGTGGATTCAGGAGTAGTCACAGGCTCCGAAGTTTCTCTCTATTACGATCCAATGCTAGCTAAGGTGATCGGGATCGGAAAAACCAGAGAAGAAGCCCGCAAAAATCTGATCGCCGGACTCGAAGAAACGATCGTATTCGGGCCGATCACAAATCTGAATTATCTGAAAGCGATTCTGGAACATTCGGAATTCGTAAAGGGAAACACAGATACTCATTTTTTAGAAAAACATAAAGTAGTTTGGGAAGAATCCGGAGAAGAAAAAGAAGCAGTCCTCATGAGCGCTTCTTTTCTTGCAAACCGTACAGTGAAAACTTCCTCCGTATGGGATGCCGTCGGGCCGAACGGAGTTTGGGGAGAAATATCTTGAACCGTTTGTTTCGACTTCAATGGAAAGAAAAAGAATACGTATTGGATCTGGGAGATTCTTCCTCCAGACTTTTCGGTCCTGAAAAAAAATGGGAGTCCCTTCTTACACATTATTCCTGGAGCCGAGAGGAAGACGGTTCTTATTCTTTGCCTGATGGAAGTGTCGCATTACTTAGGAGCGGAAAACTTTTTATCCATACAAAGGGAAAAACATTTCAGTTCGCGATCAAAGGCAGAGAAACTTCGGATGCTCAGACCGCTTCTTTAGAGATCAAAAGCCCTATGCCAGGAAAGATCATCAAGGTAGAAGTGAAGCCAGGTGATTCCGTTCGAAAAGGACAAACGCTTGCGGTGGTAGAAGCGATGAAGATGGAACATGCATTGAAGGCTGGAGCAGATGCTAAGGTCCAAGACGTACTCACTCAACCGGGTGATATCGTTTCCCAAGACCAATTGCTGATCAAATTAGGCGAATAATAAATTTCCATAATCTATATTACTGAAATGTTTTCTGATACTGAAACATTTCAGTACTGTTAAAAATTAAATTCTTATTTCGAACGATTGATAGAATAATTTTAGAATACGGTTCGTTTCAAATCCCTGACCCTACTTCAAAAGAAAAGGTTCCCGGAATAAATTTGACATTGGCTTAGACGCTATTATACATTGCGAATTCTATAAAAAAATTCAGGTTACTGATGAAGCATTTCCTCGTTCGCATAGGCTTGATCGCTATATTGGCCTTCGTTTATACACAAAATATCTCCGCGGATCCTGGGCTCTTGGATGGTTGTGAAAAACCTCCGGAAAGAACAGATCTACCTTTCTATATCAGTCCTAAAAGACAGCTTTGTAAAAAGGATCTAGAAAAGAAGAAGGAAGGTTGGTTCCCTACTGGACTTCCTCTTTTAAATTCGGATCCGAATACCGGAATTGGATACGGAATTCGTGTATTCGCATATAATAATGGAAAGAAAGAAGATCCGTTTTTCGAATATACTCCTTATAAATTCAGGATTTACGCTCAGTATTTCAATACCACAAAACATCGTCAGTATCAGGATATTGCTTTTGATGCTCCTTATGTATTTGGAACACAATGGCGTTTGAGAGGAGAAGGTGTTTACGATGCCAATCCGAATACGTTATTCTTCGGTTTAGGAGAATCTTCTCTCCAAACCTTAAGTTATACAGAGAGGAACCAAGACGGAGGCCAAGTTTTTACTAACGCAACTTTTGCGGACCAACAAAGAAACCTAGCTTATACTCGACCTGGTGGTCCTGGAGATCCAGTCGATGTTAACGGTTCCGTGTATAACGGATTCCCTGCGCAGAATGGATTTAGAGTAACAAACTCCCAATACAACCGATACAATTTGATCTCTCCTACTGCAATGTTGAGCGGAGAAAGATCCTACGTGGGAGGAACTGTCCGACTTGTTGCCGGGATTCGTATGTCCCAAAACATAGTGAAGTCATTTGATGGAACGATTGCAAATGCAAGCGATCCTCTCTTAGGCGATTCTCCTTATAGTGCAGGTGGAAGAGCAATTAGCGGTACTACTAAAATTACCGAAGATTATAACTCGGGAAAGATCTTAGGATACCATGGCGGTATGGTAAACACTCTCCGCTTAGGGGTAGTGTACGATACTAGAGACTTAGAGCCGGATCCAAACCAAGGTGTGTTCTTAGAGGCGACCTACGAAAGATCCGCTAAAACTTTCGGATCTAATTTCGATTATTCCAAATATTTCACGCAGGCAAAATTCTTCTGGAGCCCATTCCCAAGAGTTTTCGACAAATTGGTTCTTGCGGGACGAGGTGGTTTCTCTGTCACGGAAGGTGATGCTCCATTCTTCGAATATAGAAATATGTGGGGAACAGAAGGTGTGATCTCTGGTCTTGGTGGACGTACTACATTAAGAGGTTATAAACAAGACCGATTCGTGGGACGTGCAATGGGTTGGGGTAATATAGAGCTTCGTTGGAAATTCGCTTCTCTCTCCGTTGCGGGACAACACTTTGCATTCAATTTCGTTCCCTTCTTAGACTTCGGACGGATTTGGGACGATGAGCATAAGGTCGGAACCAAGGATTATAAATATTCCCGAGGTATTGGGCTCAGGATCGCTTGGAACCAAACTACGATTATCATGTTCGATTATGCAGTTTCGAAAGAAGACAAGCAGTTGTTCGTAAACTTTAACCATGCGTTTTAAGGACAAAG
>NZ_BFAY01000003.1 GCF_003112675.1 Leptospira johnsonii
TTCGTTCGCTGTGTGAGATAAGTATTAAAGTTTTGTAGTGAGCGCTAATATACTTTCAAGCAAGCTGCTAAGGTCCAGATTTTTCTGTGGTCAAACGGCCTCTGCCTGAAAGTATATTATGAAAGAGTAAAGTTTCGGATTTCCCTCCACTTATATGTCACTTATATCTGGGTCGAAATCGTGTTTTACTAATGTATAATTTCTTAAATTTTTAAAACCCCTGTGACGAAAGGGAACTTTTGCGTGTTGAACGGGGTCATCCGAACCTTGATTTGAAATTTTCAATTGACATAAGCTATTATCACTTCGATAACTAACGAACTTAAAATCTTAGATCCGGAGTGTACATGAGGATTAAAGAAATTAAATCGTTGGTGCTAACGATTTGTTTTATAGCAGCAAGTTTCAACCTAAACGCTGAAGACTATATTCCAGAACCGGGATGCGCGAAGCCTGCTCCTCGCAAAAATTTGCCGTTTCACATGGATTCTTCCAAACAGCTTTGTGCGAAAGACCTAGCTGAAAAAAGAGAAGGTTGGTATCCTACCGGACTTCCTCTTATTAATTCGGATCCACTCGAAGGTGTCGGTTTTGGTGTTCGTGCATATGCCTATAATAACGGTCTGAAATCAGATCCGTTATTCGATTATACTCCCTATAGAGTAAGGTTTTTTGCTCAGTATTTTAATACGAGTAAGAATGCACAATATCATCAGCTTAGTTTGGATATGCCGTTTATTGCGAATACGCAATGGCGTCTGCGTGCGGATGGGTTTTTGACGATCACTCCTACCACCCTTTACTTTGGAATTGGTGAAAGTTCTTTAAAAGGCTTAAATTACTATGATCGTAACCAGCCGGGCGGGGACTATTATACAAACGCAACCTTCGCGGACCAAAGTAAAAATTTTAGTTATTATAGACCAGGGGGGCCTCAGGATCCAGTCGCGTTCGGTGGGAATACCTACTACGGAGTTCCTAGTCAGCCTGGATTTGTTGTTACCAATAAAATGTACAACGGTTATATCATAGAGACTCCTATGGTTAACCTAAGTACTGAGAGATCTTTCTTTGGTGGAACGGTTCGTTTGGTTGCCGGGTTAAAAGCTTCTGAAAATATTATCAGAACATTTGATGGAAGAAAAGCTCCAGGTTATGATCCAGTTCTCGGGATGGATTATGGGGCAAATGTGCCTAACGCTAAAACCCGTCTGACCGAAGATGCGGAAGCAGGAAAAATTTTAGGATATCATGGTGGATACGTAAACGCAGTTCGTGTCGCACTTGTATACGATACTCGGGACTTCGAACCGGATCCGAACAGCGGGGTATTCATAGAAGGAACTTTCGAAAAGAACAGCAAGGCATTCGGTTCCGACTTCAATTTCCAAAAATACTTTGCGCAGGGAAAATTCTTCTGGAGCCCATTTCCTAAAGTATTTGAAAAACTCGTGATCGCTTCTCGTTTTGGCGCAGGTTTATCAGAAGGAGAGGTTCCGTTTTTCGAATATAGAAATATGTGGGGAACGGAAGGTTTGATCGGAGGACTCGGAGGTATTCGTACCATCCGTGGTTACAAACAGGACCGCTTCGTAGGAAGAATGATGGGCTGGGGTAATATCGAGGTTAGATGGAAATTCGGATCCTTAAAAGTAGGTGATGAATACTTTGCATTCAATCTGGTTCCTTTCATGGACTTCGGACGAGTATGGGACGATGAGCATAAGGCTGGAACCAAGGGTTATAAATATTCACACGGTCTTGGACTTAGGATCGCTTGGAACCAGGCTACGATCATCATGATCGACTGGGCAAAGTCGAAAGAAGACGAGCAGCTATTCGTAAACTTCAGCCATGCGTTTTAAGGACAAAG
>NZ_BFAY01000004.1 GCF_003112675.1 Leptospira johnsonii
TTTTGCGAGTGGAGGGACTCGAACCCCCACACATTACTGCACCAGAACCTAAATCTGGCGTGTCTACCAATTTCACCACACTCGCGACGGGTTACGAACGTCAGTTTTTCAATGGAGATTGGGAAGTCAAGGATATTGAAATTCTAAAAACCCGCTATGGACGCGGCCAAACCCTTACCACTCTGAATATAGTATTTTTATTTTCAAGATCCGATTCCCAGTTTCGTGGACTGCGTATAAGTAACCGTTACTGGCCACGGTGAGTTTGGACCCAACGATCGGATAATATACATTCGGAATAGAAGGTGGTTCCACTTGTAAGGTGGCCCTTTGCTGCAAACTGGGATCGTATCCTCGAATGGTTCCTTGGTACATATCCGAGATTATCACATTGCCGAAGGAATCAATCGCGATCGCATAAGGTTTTATGCCTGTGCCTCCATGAAAAAGGCCAGTAAGATAAGTTCCATCCGGAGCCCAAACGGAAAGTACAGGATCATGAACCGAATCCACTACGAATAAATTTCCATTAGTAGGATCAATGGCTATGTCTTTTGTGATATCAAAAGCTCCTATATCATTTCCGTGAAATGTTCCTCTAAAATAGCCTACACCTGCAAGCGGTGTATGCCATCCTTTCACATTATTTGTATCTTTCCCGAGCCAACCTTCATAAGCTCCGGATTGATCGTAACGATTTACGTAATATAATACTTCACTACCGACATAGATCTTATTTCCGTAAAAAGAAATAGAGCCGAAAGTGTTCATGGCTCCGTCGTCTTGAGTGGCGGAAGGATTTCCTTGCGGCTGACCTGTGGCATGCCAGCCAATACTGTTATCACTTGCTTTCCCTAACCATGCTTCGAAATTTAAAGAAGAATCAAAACGTTGGATCCTATATGCGTCTGAAACGTATAGACGATCTTGGGAATCCGTAGCAAGTCCCCCTATGATGGTAAATTCTTCCGGGTTTAATCCGAAAGCGGCTACTGCGCTTGTTGGTGCTGAATGAAATCCTTTGGCGCCCGTAGTATCTAATCCTAACCATCCTAAAAATTTTCCGGAAGGATCGAACTTTAAAACTCTGGACCGAGTCGTGATCACATACAAAGGACAACCCCCGGTATAATCATGCTGCACGTCACAGGTCCATGATTTTTCGGCTACGTATACATTGTCTTGGCTATCCACTGCGATTGCATACGGATTATCAAAATTGTATTCTATAGTGGAAACGATTCTGAATCCTTTTGCTTGCATTTGAGGAAGCAGGAAGGCTTCCAATTTTAAAAGGGTTGGATCTAGCGGGGAATCCCCGAGAGCACAGGACATAAAAGTGCCCAAGATAAGTAGGATCGCCGAGAAAAACCTAGGGCCGAAGTTTTCCATTGGTATAATAACAATCGGAAGCCAGGATTTTGCCCTAAAAGGGTGAAACAATTCCTGATTTCCTATTTTTTTATCTATGTTGGAAAGAACTTTTTTCCTGATTTTACTGAACGACTAATCTTTTGGACTGCTCTGAAAGTTCTTCTAGGCTTGCTCTCATTCTATTGGAACCTTCTGAGATAAGATTCGAAGATTGTTCAATAGAAGAAAGTGCCTGCACCACTTCTTTGGTTCCGTTCTTCTGTTCGCTTGCAATGGATTCGATCTGTCTGGATAGATCAAATAATTCCCGGAAAGATTTTAAGAAGGACTCGTGAATACGTCCTTGGTTTTCCACCCTGGACCTCAATTGATTTAGGTTATCTACCACAGAAGTAAATCCGGATTCTTGGACGGAAACTTTTCGTTTTGTTTCTTCCGCTGCAGTATTTCCGTTTGTGATCAGTTTTGCAGCTTCTGCAATAATTTTAGATATTGTGGCGGCGTTTTCGGAAGCGCTATCTGCAAGTTTTGCGACCTCTTGTGCCACTACTGCAAATCCTTTTCCATGCTCTCCCGCTCTTGCCGCCTCGATAGAAGCGTTTAACGCTAACAAGTTCGTTCTATCTGCGATCTCTCTCATAATATCGTTTACATCTTGGACTTTTTTGAAGGATTTACTTACTTCCCCGAAATTATTTCCTAATACTTCCATTGCTCCGGAAACATCTTTACTATAACCTTTGGACTCTTCAGTAGTCTTGGCTAAGGAGTCAGTGGAGATACGCACGTCTTTTAAGATAGAATTTAAGGTATCGCTTTCTTTGTTCAGTTCTTCTATCTTTCCGAACTGAGCCTTAACAAATTCAGCGGCGCTGTCCGTGGATGCGGCTAATTCTTCTAACGAAGCGCTGATCTGTTCCATACTGGAGACCTGGCTTTGGATCTCTGAATTCAAAGTGTCCATTTCGTTTTTCATTTCGGAAGTATTTCTGTTCAGGACGGTAGCCTCGTCAGTGATCCTGTTTTTGGTCTTCTCCGCTTCTTCACTTTTTGCTTCGGCTTCAACTGTGGATTTGATTGCCACGTCGGAAACGGAAACTAAAAATTTTACTACGGAAGTCAGGATGTGAATTCCTAAAACGAAAAATACGAATCGGATGATCTCGAAAAATACGGAGATCTCTGTGGACTTATCCGTAGTGTATTTGAATTCAACTCCATTCAACCATGCGAAATAATCCATTGAGAATGTTCCGATCAATGCCAGATACCCTACCATCAAAGTAGTTTTAGGGGAAAGGAGCAGGCCGGAATAGATCATCACGAAAAAATATAACATGATAAAGAATGGCATCTTCAACGTTCCGACCATCGCTTCCGCATTAGCAGCAAAAACGGTTACTGTGATGAAGATGAGTGAATACATTAAGATATCTAAAAATACGCAAAGAGTTACAAAGGAACTTTTGAGTTTTCCTTTTTTGAGTAGAATGATCTGAGCAATCCCGTAACTGAAAATGGTGAGCTCTATCGAAAAATTTATGAACGTACTGGTTTGGGAACTGGATCCTTGAGAGAATAAGGCCAGAACGTTTACTAAAAGCATCACTATGGAGAATCCGATACGGATTCGATTGATACTAACCGCTCCTTTTTCTGAAAAATTTGTAGTTTGGACGGAGTTTGCCACCATTGTGTTTTTGCCTTTTTGATTCTAACGGATTGATCTGAATATACGAATGGCCAAGAAGTTTCGGCCAATACTGTTCGACTTCTAAAAATGAAAAAACTACACAGTTGTAATCCGAATAGAAGAAACGGACCTACGGATTGTTAGCTTATGCTGTTTTTTCGTTCCGGTCTTTAAATAAAAAGAATGTAAAAGATAATCCAAAACAAGTAATTAGTAAACCCAAAAGGTCTAGCCAAAGAGGTTGAAGGATTTGGATTTTTCCGGAGATGGGAGCGGAGAAACCGGGGATTTCGAGTTGTAGCCCATGCAAAACGATAAGTGGAATTCCATTAAATACAGCATGGATTAAAATCGAATTCCAGATCGAATCAGTTTTATAAACCACCCAAGCCATATAGATCCCGAGAATACTGGATCCGATAAATTGCCAAGGATTCAAATGGATTAGTCCGAACAAAAGCGAAGAGAGAAGGAAAGAAGATATTACAGAAAAAGTTTTCAAGAGCCGATCTAAGATCACTCCTCTAAACATAAGCTCTTCTGTGATCGGAGCTACGACGGAAAGTAAGAT
This sequence comes from Leptospira johnsonii, assembly GCF_003112675.1. Classification (NCBI taxonomy): domain Bacteria; kingdom Pseudomonadati; phylum Spirochaetota; class Leptospiria; order Leptospirales; family Leptospiraceae; genus Leptospira; species Leptospira johnsonii. Next base: position 3,639 of record NZ_BFAY01000004.1, read on the forward strand.
TACGGATAAGAAAATATTTTCTCCGTCAAACAATCCTTGGAATAAGTTTATGATAAAGTCCGGTTTAGGGACTAACATAGAAAACAAATTATCCACTTCGGAAAGAAGAATAGAAAAACCTATCGCAGTAATTCCGAAACTAAGCGCCTCCAACACTTTTGGAGATCTGAATCTTAAAACTTCTGCATATTCCTTTTTGGAAATTTTAAGTCCGACCCAAATTGCCAGTCCGAAAGAGGCTGAGTTCCCAATTGCTGCGATTAGTTTCGCATCTAGATTCCATTTTGCAACGGATTGAAGGATCGCAAACACGATCCCAATTCCAACACCGGTAACTAAAACTAAGATGCAGAGACCGACTGCTCCTAAAAAAGGATAATTATTATTTTGCATGGATTAGAAAAACGCCTAAGATCAGGATTCAATCGGGATCCGTTTTCCGTCCAGCCAACCTGCGACCCAAGCAAGAAGCACATAACCTACTAATGCCTGGATGGAGAATTCAGGAATTGTAAGTGGAGGAGGGAAGAATGGAGTGGCAACTGCTAAAACCAATAGTATCCCGCCGAAGATCTGCATTCCGTATTTTCCACCGAAAGTTGTGCCTGGTTTAGTCGCTCTAAAATATAAAACCAAACCGATCAAGGTAAGGGTTACTTCCGTCGCGATAGAAAGAGTTCTATTATGCCAAAGACCAAAACCTATTTTAGGACCTGAATCGAATAGGATAGGTAGATCTTTTGTATGCATAGGAAGATCCAGAAAATAATGAGAAAGAACGGTTAAACCGATAAGTCCGGAAATTTTGTTCTTTAAAGAATCTGAATATGGTTTGGATCTTAAAAAAACGAATTTAAAGATCAGAAAACATAAGATCGACCAGCCAATTCCACCCACTAAACTATGCGTGATCGGCATATAATAAAGATCGAAATTATTCACTTCAGTAAAACCTGGAACGAATCTAATACCTTCGATCCCGAATAAGATAAAGATCATAAATAAAATATCTACGAACTGAACCCCGATAAAACTCGCCCAGAGAGGAGTTTTGGGTTCCGCTTTTTTAGAAGCGAAAGAAACGCTATAATGTCCTATAAACATGAGTTTGCCCCAAGGCCGAAGCTCCGGCCGGAGCAAAGGATTTAGGAAATCTAAAAAAAGGCAAGAGGGAATCCGAAACGGAGTTCTTTCGGAAAATTAAAATTGGCTTGGTTCGTGTTTTTCGCCGTTGATCAGTTTACCTAAAAGTCTGTTTTCTCTATCTATGAAAGACTCGATGAAAGGCTGTAGGTCTTTGATCTTTGTAGATAGATTATAACCGGCTTCCATAGTATCTACTAGAGAAGTAGCTCCTACCATCGAGGCCGCAACTTTGATCGGGGCCATAATCAGTTTTACCATTGGAAGTTTTGAAAGAGAGAAGAAAAATTTTAGAGTCTCTCCTACCATACCGATCTGGGCTCTTCTGTCGTCGAATCTACCGACTGCACCCAAGGCAGCATAAAGATTTTCTTGAGGGATCTCTCCGTTCTCCATCAGATTATTTTCGAGTACAACTTTTGCGGTCTCAAAATCCAAAGAGTCTGTGAGCTTATTCAGTAGAATGATCTGATGGATATTGTCGGTCATTGCCTTGCCGGCGACCGTTTTTAATTTTTCATACAAACTTTCGAGTGCATTGTCTCTTTCTTCCTTGTTTGTGGGAGCATAAAGATTGTTTTCGAAAAAGGAGGGGATCCCGTCGTATCCCTTAATTGATGTTAAAAGATCCGAATATGTATGACGCAATCTTTCGATTGTGGATCTGACTACGGCAAGACGAACTGGTTCGAGTTCTTTCAGATCCATTTCTGTTAACAACGAACTTGGGGTTTCACGGTTCCTAGGTCAATTGAAAAAATATAGAAGATCGGCCAGGGAAATATCTAAAAAAAATTATTCCTTAGAGACCAAAGCGTTTTCTTTCAAATTGCCAGGAAGTTTTTTCATGGATTTCTCCGCGTCATCCTTGGATGGGAAATTTCCCATACGAACGGTAAAATAACCATTTTTGGTTTTTTTCACGTACGACTTCGCGCCTAAAGAAGATTTGAGTTCATCTGCCTTCTCTTTGGTTTTGAATGCCGCCACCTGTACGAAAAAATCGTTATCAGCCTTATGGACCGCAGTCTTACGAGGGGAAGTGTGGATTGATTTCTTGGATTCCTTTTCTTTCCGGACTAATTTTTTTTCAGGATGAGAAGAGGATGGGGCTTCTACTTCTATCTTGGATGGCTCTTCTTTTTTTGAGGGAGAAACTTCGGATCTTAGATCCACAACTTCCGCACCGGGAGGAAGATTTCTAAATTTGACTTCTTCTTCTTTTTTAATGTTAGAAGGAGCAGAGGATTCATCCATTGCTTGGTTCACAGTGGAAGAAGATAAGGATTGCATATTGTCTCGATTAGAGTTGAGAGCCAGGTCGTCTTGCACTTGGCCTCTTTTTCTACCTACGGAAACTCCTAAGAAGAAGAATGAAAAAAGTAGTCCCACTAAAAATAGGGAGAGCAAGGAGATCCTTTTATTATCTAAATTGATGACGTAGAAAATTTTTTCCTTCATTTCATTCTTCCTTTTAATTCAGCGTACAAATGTTCGCATTCTTTACGAAGGTCTTGCAAATCCCCTGTGTTCTTAATGGAATAATCGGCCTTCTTCGCTTTTTCCTGAAGAGAAAGCTGGCTTTTTGCTCTGGCTTCCGCTTCTTCTCTGCTTATCCCGTCCCTTTTTACTGTCCTTTCCAGGGAAACTTCCGGGTCTGAGATCACACAGACCGTAGCATCACAAAGGGTATAGGAGTCCGTTTCGAAAAGAAGTGGGACCTCCCACAGGACCAGACTAGCTTCTTCCAGGCCGCCCAGAACTTCCAAAAACTCCTTACGTATCCTTGGATGGGTTAAAGAGTTTAGGATCTTCAGTTTTTCGGGATTTCCGAATACTAACTTCGCGATCCTTTTCCGATCTATATTGCCGGACTCATCTAGAATTTCCGGACCCAAGGAATCGATCAGTTCCTTGGAGATCGGGCTGTTCGGGTCCGTATATTTACGGGCGATCTCGTCAGCGCTGATCCTTATTCCGCCCAGCTCTTCCAAGATCCGAGTCGCAGTGGATTTGCCACCACCGATCATCCCAGTGATCCCGACAAGAAAAGCCCCGTCAGTTCTAAGAGAGGACCGAGTCATTGGGAAAGATTATACGAAAAGGCTTTTTAGTACAAGCTTTTTAATATAGGTAGACTTGGCCGTCTCCCTCGTGACGGCTCTTAAAACGCATCCAAGATTTTCAGCCTTGGCTCGATCATTTGTGAATAAGTGAAATATTCGAGCATCACAGGTGTGAAATTAGTGGCCTTGGTTACAAATAGAACGTAAAATTCAGACTGATAAATAATACGGTAACCTGAGGGTTGCTAATCTTACATTTTTGATATATATCAAGATGAGAAGAAGGGCTTTATATTTTCGAATTATTTGTATTCGGGGCATCTGCTTTGCAAATAATTAATCTCATGAAACTGTAGCTTTTAATATTATAAAAAATTAAAGTTATAGTTTTTATACGAAAGTTTTTAGATCGCATATTCCATATTAGAATAATATAAACCATCCGTTATGGGATACGTTCTGATTTTTCCATGTTATCCCAGTTGGGACAAAAAGTTCCCAAATTTTTTTCCGTTAGTTTCATTTTCGCTTAATAACTGTCTGTTTTCTCAACTTTTCCTAAAATTTTTTTCAGTTAGCCGCAAAAAATTGGACAAAAATGGGAACTTTTTTGAAACGTCCATTCAAACGCCTAAGTTGTGTTTCGATTCAGAGACGAATCAGGCAGAACTGTGAGTAAAAATTTTAACTCAGTCAAAAAAGTCGACTCACGTCGAAAAATTTGTCCGGGATGTTTTATATTTTGGATTTGGTTCTTTTGAGTGATGGGAAACCGGAGGTTGGTTCGATGTTCGATTTGATCGTTAGGATTGTTGTTAGGAAAGTTATTTTAGCTTCTGTTTTATTTTCCTTTGTTGGCTGTTTAAGCGATCTAGGCTTCGGGAGTGGAGACGTAGATATTACGAAAGCGACTTGGCTTGTTGCCGAAAAAATTCCATTAATTCGGGATAAAGGCGGTCTCCCAGGTCTACCTACACCTCCGGTAGTACCGATTGATAATCTTTTTAGCCTTCCTCCTGGTACAAAAGTAAAGGCGGCCAGCTTAGGAGGAACCATCGATCCTACTGGAACGAATATACTAAACGATTTCGACGGTGACGGAATTTTAAATACAAATGAGACGACAACTAACGTTTGGGTAGCTGACTATCCGATGATCGATGCAATCATAGCTCCTCCGGTTACGATGAAGATCTACATTCAGATCAGCTCCAATCAGAACAGTGATGAATTAGTTAGCGAGATAGGTTCTCAAGACTTCGCTTCAACTCGCAATGACGGTTCTGAAAAGATTCACCAAAACGAATTAAATTTAAAGACGGTTCAATTCCAAGATACATACTCAGATTCCATTTCTTTCAATGGGGCAAACTCTCTCTCGGAAAGTTTCGGAGTGAAATACCAAGGGACGGGAGCTAATTACGGAACTAGCTCTTCTAAAAACTGGGGGGTTACTGCTTCAACTAATAAGACTCTTACTAAATGGGCTGATAAACCCTTCGTCAATAATCTGGATAGAGAGGGTTGGAATGTAAAAGCGAATTCTTCCAGCGATAAGGCGATGAAATATCGAAGAGATAAGGCAAGTAAGATAGACGAAACTTCAAAAGTGGATCCGAATGCCGGTTACGTTAGAGCAGCACTATACATCGAAAATCAATCCGTAAATATGCCGGTGAAAATTAAAAATATTTTATGTTCCCTAATGTTTGAAACTGGCGAAGGTGATTTAATACCTATTCAAAGTTTCAGATTGATGAACACCGACAATAGTCCTTTCGAAGTTTCGGTTTATGGTGGAACAAAATTCGGTCCTTACGTAATCGAACTTACTAATTTAAATACCGCGGAAATTGAAAGAGCTATTTCATCTGGCTACACCCCTAAAATTTACATTGTAGATTATGAAATGACTCATGTTGCAGATTCGAATTATAGATCAGCTCTCCTGAATTTTACAGGTGATAACTTAAAGATCGTAGAGGAAAACTCCAAAGCAAGGACCGCTCTTATAAAAATTTTCGGACCTGGTTTCCGTGAAATGTACAGAGTAGCTGCATTCGATCTTGGCTCTGGAATTTCTGACCCTTGCCAGACTAAATCTGTAGTAGGAGATCTTTCCCCAGGCGTTAGCTTGAGGACTGCGTTGAATCGTATCGCTTGTTCGGGATTAGAAATAGAATATGAAGATGTCGTAGTGGATTTCCAAGACATCGCCCCCAAATTAAGCGCTTCAAGAGTTTTTGCAAAAGGAATAAAGTCTATTGGCGGGGTTAAAAATACAATTCTTTGTGATAGACAAGAGAACATCATCGGATCTGACAATAACCCTAGGACCGCTTGTGTTCAAAAACCTTTTAGCGAATGGACTCCAGAGCAAAAAGAAAATGGCGGAGTGTGGGTTGTATTCTCAAAGGGAAAATATTATAATTTTACGGAATACTTATTAACTCAGGGAGAAAATCCTGAAGTAATTAAATTCGATCCGAATGCTCCCCGGCCAGCTTCTGTTCTAAAAGGGATCGATTCTACTTTGTGGGCAGGCGATAGAGTGGATATCGTTTATATTTCTTTGAGAGATTATGGAGCAAAAATCCGTGATTTCGGAACCAATCCATTAGTAACGAACTTACCTTTCAAAATGAATACAGCCTGGGATCTGGATTCATTAGGACCTCATCCTTATTATCCTAACACTAAATCGATCTATTTGGGTGCAGTCGGCTTCGGAGAACAAATTGAACTTTCCATCAAACTCGATAAAACTCAATATCTAAATCCGAGTTTCGGAGCTCCTTCAATCTCCGGAAATTTCCAATACTTTAAAGATTTCTCATATAATCGAATCACTACACCTTTGTTATTCGAAAGAACTGAAGTTGCAGATTTCGAAATCAGCATGGGATTCGGTGGACAAAGATCAGATTGGATGCATATCGAAAGGGATTTAAATAATTCAGATCCCTATAAGTTACAGTCTTGCGGAGTAAATTTTATACATTCCACTCAGACCTTAACTTTATGTGTTAAACTTCCTACGCAACATGAAGTTCTGGATACTGAAACTAGCGTCGTGGAATTGTATGTTCGCCCTTCTTTGAACAATGCTTATAGAAGGACTGTTTGGCCTTTACCTTATTACAAGGTCGGAAAAATGAGAGGGACTTTGGCAGATGCAGTTGTTTCTGGAGCGAGCACAATTAGGGTACTAAAGCCGTTCGGTCTTTTGGAACAATATGATGTTCTGGTTATCGGCGATAATTCTCAGCAGTTTACAATCTTGAATATTTCGTCCGCGGATAGCGAGGGAGCTGTAACATTAACTTTAGATCAGCCTGTAGGTTTCGATGCTATAAAAACCACAACCGTGATCACGTTAAGTGGTTTGGAAACTCCAGATATCAAGATAACTCAGGACAGCGGTTTCATTACAAAGTGGAATCAAGAAGCGACTACTGCATTTCTTCCTACTGCTTATACGACTGCACAAAATCTTACATTTTCCGCAGGGCAATCAATCGATTGCTTAGCAAATCCAAAACATCCAGTTGGCTGTCTAGGGTTTGCTACTGACTTTAATGCAGTTAACTGGATGGGAAATTATAATAAGGGTGTAGCTCTTTGGAGTTCTTGGGCTGATGGAGGGGACTTTTCTAACTTCCTTTCCAGCGGAATGTTCGGGCTAACTACTAGTAACGGGCTTGTTTACAAATTGGAACCTGGAGCTTCCGACTATATGGTAGGTGAGCATACAGGATCGAATCCAATATATGGTCCTATAGCAATTTCGAATGGCGATTACACTCTTGTCATTTGGAGAAAGGATTCGGATATCTGGGGAAGGCTTTATACAAATTCCACCCAGGCAGCTGTCGGAGTTCAATTCGACATGAACACTTCTACAAATCCGATTAACGGTAATTTCACTGCAAAGGTAAATGAAAACGGAAAAGTCATTTTGGCATGGGAAAACGGTTTAGATCTCTTTGTAAGCTTCTGGGACATGCCTACGAAAACTAGAATCGGAACGGAGAGCAAGGTTGCAACTCGCCTGAGAGTGCCTGTTTCCAGTGTTACTATGAATATAGATGTGGCAATCGGTACGAATAGAGCGTTAGTAACTTATGAAAATAGTTATATTACTTCCTCGATAGAGTATATTGGCAACTGGACCCAGCATGATGCTCTGGCAAGGTTGTATGACGTAGCTACTGCAACAGCGGTTGCAGCTGCCTTTACATATTCGGGAGGAAATGATTTAGCAGGATGGGGAAAAACCTCAGTATCTGCGGTTGCAATAGGTAATTATGCCCTCTTATCGAATATCACCGCATACGATAACGGATCCTCTGTCTTCACTTTACCATATGATCTTGCTGCAGGCGCGGCAATCGGGGGTCCAGTCAGAACATTGGATTCAGCAGGAGCAGGCATAAGCGGAAGTATTAGAACAGGATTGTACACTGCAGGAGGTGCGAATCCTGTATATGGAATGGTGGTTTGGAGAACGGCTCAGGGTTATCTTCGAGCGAGAGGAATAAACGTAAGTGCCGGGTCCTTAATCGGTGGGAGTACTTTCAATGTGGAGTCGGGGACGGTTAATCCGATTTGGAATATGTCAGTCACGAAGAACCCAGGCGTAATTGTATATGCAACAACTGCGGATAATAATGTTAGACTGCGAACTTTTGCAATGCCGGAAGGGCAACTAGGAACTAGCAATTCACTCGTTTTAAACTCAGCAAACCCTGCAACGTCGAGAAATGGTGGTTCGGTTCTATTAGTCGGTAAAAATGCAATCGCTACTTGGGAACATGTGGAAGGATCTATTAGTAAAACAATTCGAGGCAGGGTAGCCGTAATCGATCCGGATAATACGGACGTGAATAAGAAATTTTTCCTAAAGGGAAGCGGCGAATTCTTCCTTAGTACAACCAATCAGGGATTTCAATCAAATGTAAATACGACGGCAACGCCCGACACTTCGAATGCCATGGCATTTTGGTTAGCTCAAGACACTTTGCAACCAAGAGTCAGAGGATTTAATGTGAGCCTCCAGAACCCGGGAGCCTTGCAGTTTGGTTTGAACAATTTCTTTATCGCCCCATTGATCGAAAGGGATTACACAATCACTTCGAAAATAAAATTCTGAGGATATTGAAATGAATAATATATTAAAAAATTATAATAAAATGAATACTTCAGAAATCATCGATTCATCTGCTGTAAAAAATCATCCTTCTTCCTTTTGGGCAACAGTTTTGGGAATTATTCTGCTTATAAACTCTTGTAGTTTTATGGGAGGAGAAGGTAATCGAGATGTGGATCTTTCTACTGCAGTCAAGCTCACTGCGGAAAAAGTGGGATTGATAACGGATTCACGCCCTTCTCCTACGAGTTCTATCTTCAAGTATGCACCAGGTACTCCGATCAATGCTGCAAGTTTAGGTGGAGCTATCGATCCAACGGGAACAAGTATTTTGAATGATTTCGATGGAGATGGAATTCTAAATATTCATGAAACGAACACAAATGTTTGGGTGGCGGATTATCCTGTGGTAGAAACAACCATTGCTCCACCCGTTACAATGAAGATTGAAATTCTTTTAAGCTCGGAATTAAAGAGTGATGAGATCATCAGCGAAATCAATTCCCAGGATTTCGAATCTACTCGAAACCAAGGTTCGGAGAGTATCCACCAAAATGAGGTAAATCTAAAAACTGTTCAGTATGAGGATACATACGGAAGTTCCTTAACCGTAGGAATTGGTGGTGGTTCCGGAGTGGACGGTGGTGCTACACTTGGTGGATCTGAAACAGAAGAAAAGGGCAAAACCACTAAGACGGAAGGTAGTGGGGTAAATTACAGCAATAATTCAAGTAAGAGTTGGGGTGCGACTTTTTCTACCAATAATACTGTTACCAAATGGGCGGACAAACCGTTCAAAAACAATTTAGATCGGGAAGGTTGGAGCGTTAAGGCAAATTCCAGTACGGATAAAGCCCGAAAATTCAGAAGAGAGAAGTCCCAGAAGATCAATGAATCTTCCAAAGTAGATCCAAATGCTGGTTATGTAAGAGCAGCATTATATATCGAAAACCTTTCGGTGAACATGCCCGTTAAGTTGAAGAACATTCTTTGTTCTTTGATGTTCGAATCTTCCTCTGGAGATTTGATCCCAATTCAAAGTTTCCGTCTGAGAAATGCTGATTATAGCTTATTCGAAGTCGCAGTATATGGAGGGACAAAGTTCGGTCCATACGTGATCGAGCTGGACGGTTTGAATACTGCAGAGGTGCAAAGAGCGATCGCATCAGGTTACACCCCTAAAATTTATATCGTGGACTATGAAATGACTCATGTTCCCGATTCAAATTATAGATCCGCATTGCTGAACTTTAGTGGAGAAAATCTTAAAATAGTAGAAGAGAACGCTAAAGCGAGAACTGCAATGATCAAAATTTACGGACCCGGCTTCCGCGAAATGTATAGAGTTGCTGCTTTCGATGTAGACGGCGGAGGAAATGAAGATCCGTGTACAACTAAATCGGTTAACACAAATCTTTCTCCGGGAATTAGCCTAAGAAAAGCCTTAAAACGAATCGCGTGCTCTGGTTTAGAAATTAAATTCAGAGATACGATTGTAGATTTTGAAGAAATCGCACCTAAGATAGATAAAACTAGAATTTTCACTAGCGGTGTGTTCAGCATAGCAGGTATTGAAAGTACAGTTCCTTGCGTAAACAAAACGAATGTAGTTGGTTCGGATGGTGCTGTTCGCAGCGGATGCGAACAGACTTCATTGAGCACTTGGGACCAAACTACAAAAGAGACTGCAGGTTTCTGGGTTATTTTCTCCAAGGGGAAATATTATAATTTTACGGAATATGTAATGTATGGTTCTGAAACAAACAGACAGATTGCATTATTTGATCCAAGCGCGAGTAAGCCGGCCCAGGTATTGAAAGGTATCGATTCTACAATATGGGCGGGGGATTCAATCGATATCGTTTATATTTCCATGAAGGATTATGGAGCGAAAATTAAAGATTTCGGAACTAGTCCTCTTGTAACAAATGTTCCGTTTCAAATGAATACAAAATGGGATTCAATTGAACTGGGGGATACACCTTATTACCCAACTAAAAAATCCACATACTTGGGAGCTGTAGGTTTCGGTGAAAAAGTTGAAGTAAAAATAAAACTAGATAAGACTAGATATTTGAATCCCAGCTTCGGAATACCGGCTATCGGAGGAAGTTTCCAATATTTTACCGAATTCTCTTATGACATGAAACGTTCGATAATGAACGATTTATATGAAATGGAAGAGGTCTCGGATTTCGAAGTCAGTTTAGGATTTGGTGGTCAAAGAACTGACTGGATGCATATCGAAAGGGATATTAGTACTAGTGATCCTTATAAATTGCAATCTTGCGGTATAAATTTTGTTCTAGTTTCCCAGACCTTGACCTTATGCCTGCAACTTCCTACTCAGCATGCTTATTTAAATACGGAAACTAGTATTGTAGAACTTTACATTAGACCTTCCTATAATAACGCATATCGTAATACAGTTTGGCCTTTACATTATAGCAAGGTAGCGAAGATGAGAGGGCAATTGGCCACTGACTTCGAAGTTGGGGCCACTGTTGTTAAAGTTTCCAAACCTACCGGATTAATCGAAGTCGGGGATACTTTATATGTTGGTGACACCAATGGGCCTTTCACTGTATCACTTCCGCCATCCGATCCGGATTCTGCCGGTGTGGTTACAATTACTTTAAACCAAGCAAATTTAACAAAAGTAGAAAAGACGGAACTTGTTTCTACTAAAAGTAATTTGAAAGATGCAGATGTTAAGCTTACTCAGGATTCGAATTTTATTACCCAATGGAATACCGATACCGCATCAAACTTTTTACCTAACGCTTACACACAAAAGCAGAATGGTCCTTTTTTGGCCGGCTCTTCTGTAAATTGTGCGGGGTATTCCAAGAATGCAGCGGGTTGTCTCGGGTTTCGGCCGGACTTTAATGCTGTCAACTGGATGGGAAATTATAACCAGGGAGTGGCAGCTTGGAGTTCTTGGGCTGACGGGGGAGACTTCTCTAATTTCTTAGCTAACGGATTATTTTCCATCACCAATAGTGCTGGGCAAATCTATCAATTACAACCTGGAGCTGCCGAGTTTGACGTTAGCCAGCATACCAGTACTTCAACCTTTACAGGACCTCAGGTAGTTTCTTTCGGAGATACAGCATTAGTTGTCTGGAAGAAGGATGCGGACCTTTGGGGAAGATTCTACAATATTTCCACACAATTACCAGTCGCTGCTATGGTAGATCTGAACGTAACCGGTGTGACGGGCAAATTCATTGTAAAGGTAAATGAAACCGGTAAGGCAGTACTACTTTGGCAAAATGGCAATGATTTATATGTAACTTGCTGGGACATGACAACTAAAGCACGCGCTTGGGGTGCAAGCGATATAAAAGTCGTTACACGAGATGCCTGGGCAGTTGGTAACGGTAATTTCGACTTAGCTGTCGGAACCAACCAGGCAATGCTGATATGGACAAACGCTATTATAAACGCATTCAATGTGGATACATTTGCAGCTGTTCGTACATATCAAATAACTAATGGAACCGCAGATGCAATAACAAACGTGGGACATGTAGTGAAAGATGGTGGTTATGGTGGATATAAAGTATCCGCTTCTGGAGAAGGAAATACTGCATTCCTAACTTTTTCTCACATGACGGCAAACGGCACAGGAGGATATCGCTACATCGCAACAGGTGTCGTATATACTCTATCTAATGCTACGAGAGTAGGAAGTGGTATAACCCTTGTAGATCTCTCCTACACTTCAAGTTCGGGATTAACGAGTATTATTCCTTCTGCCTACATGAGTGGAAATTATGGGCTTATTCTTTATAAGCTTCCCGATGGGAGCCTGAAAGGAAGAGGAGTAGATCTGGTGAATGCCTCAGCTCTTGGAGCGACATTCACGATAGATACTGGCGTTTCTGCTTATTCAGATGTTGCTACTTCTCCTGGGTTCGGTGCAGTTGCCTATACGACTACTGCGAACGAAGCCCGCTTGAGGATCGTGCATTTCCCGACAGGGCAACTACTCTTTTCAAAATATTTAACTTTAAATAGTCCATTGCCTGCAACTGCGCGTGCAGTTGCAAAACCGGTGATCGTAAACGAAAAGGTCCTTACTGTTTGGTCTCACGAGGAAGGTTCAGGTAAAACGATTCGAGGCAGACTTGCATCTGTTATTCTATCTCCGACTTCTTCCTTTTCCTTGCAGGGAAGCGGTGAGTTTTTTGTGAGTATTTCTAATAAAGGTGCGCAACAGAATCCGGTCGTAACGAGCGGATCATCTTTAGCGAAAGCGTTAACCTTTTGGCAAGCACCTGCAGAAACACCTTATCCTATGATTCATGGATTTACGATAAGTCTCTTGAATCCAGGAGCTTTGCAATATGGGTTAAACAACTTCTTTGTAGCTCCTTTGATAGAAAGGGACTACACAATTACCTCTAAGATTAAGTATTAGGTATTTGTAATAAGGAATGTGAAGGTTTCACTTCGCATTCCTTATTGCTCGTTTATAAGTATATTGGAAAGGAAAATGCATTTAAACCTTGAAAATTTAAGAATTCCAAAGATCGGAAAGAAATCTGGTAACAGAGACTTAAATATCTCATGGTTGTTTATTTTCCTTTTTCCATTTTTGCTCTCCTGCTCCAGAGAAGGTGGAGTCGGACAGCTATTGTCCAAAATGATCGGTTTTTCGGGAACTTCTTCCTTTAATACAACTTCCTTTCCTTCACCAGGCTCTGCACCTTCTCCCGAAGGTAGCGACTTATATTCTATTTCGACAAATTATAGTGCGGCAATCGATGATCCCGAAAGTAAGGCAAATCCTCTCTCAGGTGCGATTTTTATTTCTCCACCTGAACCTAATAATTTCGGAGCGGTATCCTTAAACTATCCTATAGAAATCACACCCGGAAGAGCCGGAATACAACCAAATGTTAGCTTGGGCTATTCTTCCTCTGGAGGAGACGGCTGGCTGGGAGTAGGTTGGAATCTCGGGATGGGAAGCATTATCCGAACTCCCGAATATGGGGCTTTGTATTACGATGTAAGAGATAGTTTTTCCTGGAATGGAAAGAAACTGATCAAAGTATCTGGCGATTCTTCGAATGAGAATGGAACCTATCGCCCTGAAGTCGTCGGAGAAGATTTTACAATTCTACGACTAACGAATATCGAGAATGGTGGAATTTGGGAAGTAAGGGATTCCTCCGGTCAAAAATCGATATATGGTCAGACTTCTTCCAGTAGAATTTATGATCCAAACAAAATCACCAGAACGTATAGCTGGAATCTATCTCAAGTAGAGGATACGAATGGAAATTTTATGGATATTGAATATGATACTTCCGAATATTCGGAAAATCGTGTCCTTTATTTAAAGGAAATTAGATATACAGGCAATTCACGTAGTGGTGTGAGTGCAAAACAATATGTTCGGTTCATTACTAAAACCCGGGATGATTCTTATGTGAGTAAGGTCCCAGGCTACGTGATGAAAATGAATAAGCTTCTGGATAAGATCCAAGTAGGATACAACGGAAGCAAACTTTGGGAATATCGAATGATATACGAGATTTCCACAGATTCCGGTCGACCTAAACTCGTCAGCGTAGACTCAGATCGGAATACTACTAAGCCTTCATTTGAATACCAAACAGCTTCCCGTATTTTGCTATGGCAGAATGTGACTAACGCATTTTCCTCGGAGCCCGAAGATGTACCTGGAGATTCCCAATTATTCGAAGGAGATTTCAATGGAGATGGAATTTCCGATATCGTCTTTTTCAATTCCAAGACTGGAAATTGGAAAGCTGCCGAAGGAAAACCGGGAGGTGGATATACATTTAAAACCTACGCGAACCGTTATAAAGGTTACGATAACCTAGAAAAGATTCGATTCTTTAAAGGAAATGTAAGCGGCGATTACAACGGAGATGGCCGAGCCGATATAGCTTTTTATCTTCCTCAAACGCGCGATTTCATAGTAGCCGAGCATAATGGGAATAACTTCCAATTTAAAAATTATGGCAGGTTGATGACTGGGATTCCGGATATATTTAGAATGGAATGGTTCCCAGGTGATTACGATGGGAATGGTCTTTCAGATGCCGTCCTATTTGATGAGCCGACTGGCTCATGGACCCTAATGCTCAATAAGGGTGGACAATTCGAATTCTTAAAGTTCTCCAGCAAATTTAAGAATCTATATCGTGGAGATTATAATCCTGACGGTAATATGGATAGCCAATCCACTACAGATATTTCCACTCAGGGGAAGGGTAGAATTAATGCTAACTTTCTCGTAGGAGATTATAATGGAGATGGAAGAACCGATATTTCCCTTTACGATGCTCGTTCAGGCAAGTGGATCGTCGGAGAAAATAATAGGAATCCAGACACCTCGAGCCCTCTCTATTTTAAATTCGATTGGTATATTTATAAAGTTTTCACTGCTCCGGAACAACGTTTATTTACTCAAGACCGCTTTTCTGGAGATTTCGACGGGGATGGGTTCTCGGATTTCTTGGTATTCGATAGATCCAGTGGGGATTGGATTTTAGGACAAACAGGAGATCGCACGATCAATTTTAGAGTTTGGTCTCGTGCTCCTCAATTTAAAGAAATCACCAAATGGTTGCAAGGTGACTTTAATGGAGATGGAAGTACCGATATCGGCTTTTACTCTGCAAGTGATGGCAAGTTTTGGATAGGTGAGGCTACAGGTACTGGATTCCGTTATCGTGTTTATAGCGATATGAATTACGGACCTTCTGCAGAGCGAGTCATGAAATCACCTTTACCTTTGGATGAGGTGACTATAGCCAAGGCTTCCGCAGTCGTTCAGGCTGCGTCTGATACGAAAACTATACTCTTAGATTATGCATATGATGGGAGCGATTTTCCAAATAGAGGAGAGCTTGCATTTCCAGGATGTTTTACAGTAAACGATTGCTCTACTTCTCCTGAACTTTTGATTTATAATAGAAAGACTACAAAATTTGATATCAGGATCGGCGCTGCGACAACTATAGGAGTATTCTCTGACTTTAATCCGGAACTTTCCGGATTAAGGATCGCTAATAACGGAAAGACGGATCGATTCACAAGGAATACAAAAGATGAGGTCTTATTCTATCAGGAGTCGGGAACCGGTAATACTTTCTCAGCTCTTCGAAATGCCTCTTCCGCTTCTTTTGAAAAAGTAAATTTTGCCTCCTTCACCGATTCAGAGGTGGGGAATTTTTATTACGACGACACTACATATATCATAGATAATTTTTCGAGTGCGAGTGTGAAATCCGTTCTGATCTTCGACGATCAACCTATAGCTGGCGCTGGAACAGGTAAATTCCTATTAAGTGGGCCGACCGGAAATCGTAATCTTATTCCAATGGGAGCACTCACTCAAACCAACCTTACAAACTTTTTCCGGTTGGGAACTAGCGGTCAGAATCGATCGAGAAGAAAAGATTTCAGCCTTTTCTCCGGGAATTTTCTGGGAGCGAGTGATGGAACTTCTCAACTTCTAATAGTGGATCGTTCCACTTCTACTCATACTTGGTATATAGGCGTTGTGGACGCTCTAAATTCCAAAATTACATTTACTAAGTTAGGCGTAACCGGAACGCCGAATCTTCCGCTTACAGCTGTAGAATTCGATTCTAAAATTCCTGCCGGAATTCCATACGGGCTATATCCGGAATCGATCGGTAAATCCATTATGCTGGGAAAATCGATCGGAGATAATTCTACTTTCTATAAGTTTAAGATATCCGGTGGAAATGTAAGTTCGGCTTCTTACTCGGCTATTTCTGCCGTTTTCGGTGGGGAGTTTGACAATAGTGGAAATCCGCTGGTAGTTCAGTTCGATCTTAAAAAGATTTTTGATATTACAAAAGTTGCATCTGTCCCGCTGCCTGAATCTGATTTGATAAAGCAAGTGGATCGATCGGACCTATTTTCTAAAATTTATCCTTTCGAATGGATCCAAGGTGATTATAACGGGGACGGAATTACAGATATTGGTATCATTCATTTGCGTGAACCGACATGGTACTATGCCATGTCTACCGGTTCCGTTCCGGATATAATTAATCGGATCAAGAATGGAATCGGAGGTATCTACGATTTAGAATACGATAATTCTACTAAATTCGATAATACCGGAGGAGATGGGATTCCTGATCTACCGGCTTCCTATCGCGTATGCACAAAAATTATCGCTGATGATGGTTTTGGAAATCGTGTCCAAAAATCCTATCAGTACAGCAGTGGAGTCGCGTTCTCCGCATTCATCAACGGTAAAAAAGAGACAGACTATTTCGGATTCACAAACTTCTCTATGAAGGATAGTCTAGGAGCAAGTACTGTCCACACTTTCCATAGCATGCCATATTCAGATTTTATGATGAACCGTGCCTTAGGTGGGGCGGAGAAGGAAATGCATATTCTAGGATCGGATAATCAGGATTACGGAAAGTCCCTGACTTCTTACGATGTAAAAAAGATGGAAGTCTCTCCTGGAGTCGCAACCTATGTGGCTTATTCTACTAAGAAAGAAAGTTACTTGTCCGGAGCTAGGACGACTACGAGTACTAACCTTCTCACGATAGATAGTTATAGCATCACGAAGAAGGTGGAAAGTGTAACCGATCATTATGAGGATGCATCCCATTCTTCGGAAACAATCGTAAATTCTTTTGAATTCGAGACGGACACGAATACCAATGAGCGCCGGATCAAGAAATCCGTTTCCTTCCAGGGAAGTAATACTGAGAAAACCTCCCTCATGACTTATGATGGTCAAGGAAACCTGACCAAAACAGTGACATCGTACACCGGAAGCGGTTTACCGGCTACTAAGACTTCCATTATTGAATACGCATATGATACTCTTGGAAACAAAGTCTTAGAGAAAGACTCCAGTTCTGCACCTGCAAGAGGAAAGGAATTCGTTTACGACGATGATCTTCGTCAATTCGTGAAAGAATCTACCGCATTCGGTGGAGGAATTCGTTTTAAGACTACATATGTAATCGATTATTCTAATGCTTTTGGAAATCCTACCAGAGTAACCGATCCTAATGGAAACAAAACTGAATATGAATATGACCTATATGGCAGGATTACTGAGACTAGCGCAGATACGGATTCCGGGACCAAAACTCTGGCTTCTTATAATTATAGTTCTAATTTTCCTCTCAGTGCTTTAACAAACTTAGGAACAGGAACCGGAGATCCCGACTTTTCTCTCCGCAAATATTCAGATGGTTTAGGTAGAGCAATCTACCAGGTTAAAACTGCTTCTAACGGAAAGTTCGTTCGCACCGGAAGAATCGTATATGATTCCGTAGGAAGAGTGGCTCGTATTGGACAGCCAGATTGGGCGGATGGTTCCGAATTGGATAGTTTTGCTCTTCATATGGAAGAGAAGAATCCGACCTATTTTGAATACGATGCAATTGGAAGACAGATCAAAACTATTCTTCCACAAGCAGCAGGTGAGACCTCAGCTAGTGTTGCAACTACGACCTATAATGGAGCTTTCGAAGTCCTGGTGGAGACGAGCGGAGGAACGAGAAAGAGAACCATTCAGAATGCTCGAGGCAAAAGTCTATTCGTAGAAGATTCAGGAACTGACGGCACAAGCGCTCAAATCGGTTTTTGTTACGATCTTTCCGGGAATCTAATCAAAAAATCCGACCTAAACGGGACCAATCTAAGTTGTGGGGATATTACAACTGGGATCAATCAAAAGGATCTATCTGGAAAAAACCAAACATATTGGCAATACGACGCTTTCGGGCAATTGGTTACACAAAGTGATCCGGATTTAGGGATCACGAAAAACGTATACAACGCTTTTGGAGACCTGACTAAGACTACTGATGCCAGAGGATATATAATCCAAATCACTTATGATTCTTTCGGTCGTATGATCCTGAAAGAGTTACAAGACGGAGATGTCCATTATACTTACGATTCCGGATACGGAAGCGAGAACGCTTTAGGAAAATTGGTTTCGGTCGATAGTTCCTCCCAACTCAAGACATTCAGTTATGATAAATTAGGAAGACCGAAAAAAGAAACTCGGCTCATCAAAGACATTCCTCTGCAAGATGCAGGAGGTCCGTATGAAACAAATTATACCTATGATTTATTAGGAAGGGTAACGACCATCCATTATCCGGAACATCCAGTCAGTCATACTAGAATGAAAGCCTGCTACACCTACGGTAGTGCAGGCTATATTACTGGAATTTCCGTACAAGTAAATACGAACGGAATTTTACCTGGATTTTGCGGTAAAACCATCGTAGAGAATATCGCATACAATGAATTCGGTCAAACTGCCGGATTTGCTTTAGGGAATGGAGTCCAAACCGATTATACATACGACGTAAAACGAAGATTGGTGAGAATCCATTCTTCCGGAGATGTGGACGGAACTACGAAGGTTCTGCAAGATGCAGTTTATGCATTTAATGAAAATAATAATATAGTAGGAATCTCTAATACTTCTTCCGAGTACAATACGAATTATACCTATGATTATGACGGACTAAATCGACTCGTAAATGCGAGCGGGATCTATACGGAGTCTGCGGATAATTATACCAAAAACTTCCGCCAAAGTTTCGATTATGCTCAAAACGGAAATCTTCTAAAAAAACGACGCCACGATTTCGCTGGCGGCCAAGTTTTGGATGAATGGGCTTACCAATACCAAAACCACCAAGTCTTAAAAATTGATTCTACTCAGACCGGACTAAGCACACTCCAGATGGGGTACGATGCAGTCGGGAATATGACTACCCAGACTGATAATTCCAAGGATCTCAAAAAAGAGATCCATTTCGATTCTGAAAATCGGATCAGCTTCGTAGAAGATAAAGATGGAGCCGAAGTTGGAAAATATCGGTATGACGAGGGCGGGTTCCGGGTTCGCAAAACTGCCCTTGTTCCGAAAGGGGCCGAAATCAAGCACCAGGAAATCCTGTATCCAAGCAAATTCTACGGTCTTGAATACGTAGAAGAAGATAATACTCTACAAAGCATTAATAATATTTATTTGAACGGTGTCCGGATCGCTGCATTAAACGAGGATGGAGTCACAGCTTATTTCTTAACGGATCAGGTAGATTCTGTAGGTCAGATCCTGGATGACAATGCTCATACCGTCAGCCTTTTACAATACGAGCCATACGGAGCGACATTCGTTCAAAGAGGAAACCAAAACTTCAGTCCAAAATATAACTCTCAGGAGCTAGATCAGGAAACTAGTTTCTATTTTTATAATGCACGTTATTACGATCCGGAGATTGCGAGGTTTGCCAGTGCGGATACTGTTATTGATGGAGCAGGTTCAACACAAGGTTGGAATCGGTTTTCTTACGTAGCGGGGAATCCGATTCGGTATAAAGATCCGACAGGACATGAAGGATTTTCACCTGGACAGTGGAGTTATTTTCAAAATGGATTCCGCGGTCTACGTAAGGAAATTTTTGTACCGACTGTGCGGAAGATGGAAAGAGAAGACAAAGGTGAGTATAAGTGGTTCGCCGGGCCTGGCATGCTCGCACCTTATGCAATATATGCTAGCGCAGATCTCCTGGAACATGACTACTCGAAATTTGCTAAACGCACTGCAACTGATGTTCCTCTTGCTATTACTAGTTGGGCCCTTTTAGGAGCCGGGCCAGCATATACAACAACTACTGCCGGAACCAACGCTATATTTACTAATGGTGGTCGTTTAATATTAACTTCTCCCGGAACGAAAGGATTCTTAAAGCATAGTATTCCCAATTTGCTAAAAGCCTTTGGCTCTGCTCCACCCGATGTTAAAAAGCAAATAACAAATAAAGTTGCTGAACGTTTAATATATGGTAATGTTGGAAGAGAGCTAACAAATTTAGTGACTGGGGTTGGATTCACTAAAGGTGTTTATGATTTCTTTGTCGATGGGCCTTTTAGCCCTAATCCTCCGGAGACGCCATGGTCAGCTGCTGGGTTAGGTGCGGGCGAAACTGTTAAAGATATGTGGAATAAGTATGATGAATGGAAAGAAAACTCAAAAAAAAGTGTTAAACAAGATGCACCCAAATCGAAGAACAAAATTAAGTAGCTATATATTAAATTTTTTATGCTACTATTCCATTGTTCTTTTTTTCTCTGTTTTCATGACAAAGATGGGATGCAAAGGAAAATTATTGGTTCCCGATGGAAATGGAAGTTCATGGGAAGAAATAACTACATTCTTTCCTGTTATGCTTATTTTTTCTGCAGTCGTCGCATTAACGATAGTCTTTATTTTTTGGTATTTAAGCGTAATCTAAAAGGACGATTTTCTATTCCATTCTTCATTTAAAGAGCTAGTTTGAAAGGTCATGACATTAAATTTTTATCAATCTGAGTAGTTAATGAAATACGCTTTTTATCTTTCTGAAATCTGATAAATTATCTGCAATAAAAAGATTGAATATGGGTTGGTTAAAGGAGTTTGAGGATTTTCTCGAAAAGAGGGTTTCCCTCCAGTAAACAATATCATGTTTTTTTCGCACATTTAAGCATCAAAGGAAACTATTATTACTTAAGCAGTAAGAAAAAGCAATTCACTCAAAGTCTATTGCCAAGTGAACCAGGGATTTAATTAAAACCGATTGAGCTGAATTTAGACGGCCATAATAGAAGATCAATCCTCCTCTTGAACCCACCTCCGACCAAAAAGCCTAGAATAAATCTCTTTCCAAAAGATCTATACTTGATAGAGCAGTAGAATCATGAAATACTTGGAAACTTCTCAAATCATCCCTGCTAAGGGGATGTCCTACACGATGTATGAAATCGAAGGGGAGGACCAGATTTTACGGATGCTTACTTATATACCGGACACGGATGAGATACATATATATCCTAAACCGCCGGTGAAAAAATTATATAAGCCCGAACTTTGCAAACAAGTGGAAGATCTGGTATTTACCGAACTATGGAAATTGGGAGAGGAAAGAAAGAAGGGATAATCGGGTTTTGGCTTCGGGCAGAATCGAACTGCCGACACAAGGATTTTCAGTCCTCTGCTCTACCGACTGAGCTACAAAGCCGAACCCAAAACCAAAATACTGAGCCGGGCCAGGACGTCAATGGAAAATCCTGATTTAGGCTTCGTCTCCCGTTTCGATGATGTTGGGACTGTTCTTGCAAGAGAAAGAATGGTCCGAACCCAAATTGCAGAAAGAGGGATTAAGGACCCAAACTTACTTTCCGCATTTCTAAAAGTTCCCAGACATATATTCCTGCCTGAAAAATACAGAGAACATTCTTATGAAGACAAAGCAGTCCCGATCGGGGAAGAACAAACCATTTCTCAACCCTATATAGTCGCCTTCATTGCAAACCAACTTAAAGTTAAACCGGGAGATACAATTTTAGAAATTGGCACGGGGTCCGGATATTTAGCCTCAATTTTGGATCTATTGGGAGCGAGACTTCTCTCTTTTGAGATCGTGCCTGAATTGTACGAAAGATCCTTAGGAGTCTTGGAAACTTGGTCTCCCGGATTTACTAAAAGGAACAAACTTCTATTTGGAGATGCGTTACTTCTCACCCAAACAAAAGCAAAATTTTCCAAATTTGTATCTTCTGCATGTTTTCCAAAAATCCCGGGACCCGGAAGTTTCCTTTTCGAATCTTTGACGGAAGAAGGGATCGCAGTTCTTCCCGTGGAATGGAAGGAAGAAGTCCAGTTGCTTTTAACTCTTAAGAAGGAACAAAATCGATTTGAAGAAACAAACCGATTGCCTGTGAAGTTCGTGCCACTTTTGGGAAGAGTAGATCTGGTTTAAAATTTTCAGATCTCGTGTTTATAGCCGAATCTGTATTGGGTCCCACCTAAAACTTGAGGATAGGCAACGCTTGGTGCTAAACCGGCAATTCCTCCCTCCGATCTAGGATGAGCAATCCCGTATTGAAAGGAGAATAACGTCTCCATTTCCATATAGATATGACCCTTATCCGATATCCTCGCCTGAGCACCGATAAGCCAGTTAGGAGCGATCCCGGAAACATTAAATTTAGTATTCTCCCACACTGCGGAGGGATCCGTTCCGTCGGACACCAAGCCCAGGACAGTAGTATCAGTAATGTTTGCATCTACTAACGCCTGATGGACATCGCTCAAACGGTTATGCCCCGCTAAACTCCATCCACCTTTAAAATAATGAAGCCCGGCACCTATATATACTGCTGCATCTTCTGAAACCGAAAGTTTGATCCCTATATTAACTGGGACTTGTATCGCATTATAATCCCAGGTCATATGATAAAAAGATTGTCCTGCAAATTTCGCTTCTGTATCTCCTCCCATAATCTTGCGAGTATAATGGGCGTTTACTCTCCAGAAGAAAGCCTTTCCAAAATCTTGCTCATATCCTAAGGACAAAGTGAGGCCTGTCATCCCTCCGTTCGTCTTTGTACTGATGAGTCCATTGGAAGAATGTTGTAAGGTTAATAAGCGATTCTCTGGAATGACTGCGAGGCGGGGAAGAACTCCATTCTGAGTTCCCGTGGAATCAGTAGTAGCGTAATTACTGGAAGAATCCAAACCATCTGTAGAGATCGTACTTCCCAATGCTCCTAGATCGAATTGTAATCCGGCACTACCCATCAGATATGTTTTTGCTTCTAAAAAGACTCCTGGGATTAAGAGAAGAAACGTTGCGATCGTTCTTTTAGCAGCTTGTATCATAGTATTCTCCATTAACTATCCTTAAACAAGCTCATTGGACTAAACTGGCCCCAAAAACAGCGACCGTTTTTTAGGTTGGATGTGATTTACATTTGTCATGTGAAAATAAAAAAGGCCCTCCGAAACGGAGAGCCTTTGCATAATCCAAACAAAGATCTTGAATTAGATCTCGTGTTTGTATCCGAATCTGTACTGGTTTCCACCAAGAACTTGAGGATAAGCAACGGAAGGTGCTAAACCTTGCGCGCCACCTGCTGATCTCGGGTGACCGATACCATATTTGAAGGAGAACAGAGTCTCAACTTCCATAAAGATATGACCTTTGTCGGAAATTCTAGATTGAGCTCCGATTAGCCAGTTTGGAGCAACTCCGGAAACTTGGAAGGTAGTTTTTTCGTAGTTCGCAGAAGGATCAGTTCCATCAGCAAGTAAGCCAGCGATAGTGGAGGACTGTGCTTGCGCGAGGGTTTGCCCGCCAGCAACTAAAGCATTAACCACAGCATTGTGAACGTCATTCAAACGGTTGTTTCCCGCTAAGCTCCATCCACCATTGAAGTAGTGAACCCCAGCTCCGATGTAAAAGGAAGTATCTTCAGTAACGGAAAGTTTGATACCTACGTTTACTGGCACTTGGAGTGCATGGTAGTCCCAAGTGATATCATAGAAACTTTGCCCTAAGAATTTTGCATTAGTATCTCCACCCATAACTTTACGAGTGTAGTGTGCATTTGCTCTCCAGAAGAAAGCTTTTCCGAAATCCTGCTCATATCCTAAGGAAACTGTAAGTCCAGTCATTGCTCCGCTGGTTTTAGCGCTGACTAATCCCATTGTAGTGTGTTGTAAACTTAACAGACGGTTTTCAGGAATGATTGCACGACGAGGAAGAACCCCATTCTGAGTTCCAGTGGAATCAGTAGTAGCATAACTTCCAGATGCGTCCAAACCATCAGTTGCAATTGTATCGCCCAATGATCCCAGGTCAAATTGGAGACCGAGGCCTCCAGTGATGTAAGACTTTGCGCTCAAGCCGAATGAAGAACAAAGTACGGCGAAAACTAACAAAGCTTTCGTGATGTTACGAACCATTTAAATAGCTCCTTAAACTTTTCGTATAGTAGAGTGGTTTTTCACCTGGACCGTTTATGTCTATCGTGGGTCCAAGCGTTGGACAGGACAATATCGACACGGACCTGAGTGTCAAACAGATATTCTGGATAAAATAAAAAAGTCTGTTATATAGGATTTTATTTTGAACATTTGTTGTAAAAAATAAATATTCACTTCCTCTTCCATTCGAAGCTTAACGTCCGTTCGTTAATTTCGATTTTTTTAGCTTCGAGAAAAATCAGTGAATTTTCCCTCACGAATTCAAGTGAGAAGTTCCGTAAAAACTCCTTGCAAGACTAGAATTTAGGAATCCAATGGAGAGAACCGTTGGGGGTGGGACCAAAAGTCTCTGAGAGAGTCCCCGGAACCTGATCAGGATAATGCCTGCGAAGGGAAACGGAAAAAAACAAACATCCGAGATCTAGGTCCGCGAAAGATTATAAATTTCGCATGGACTTTCTCCCGGATCCTTTTTCTTTTCCCCGTTTTTCAGATTCCGGAATTTTCCCCCGACATGGGAGAAACACTATGGAATCCAATCAAACTCTAACTCCATTCGAGATCCCTCGAAAAGAGATACGCTTAAGCAACGGATCCGTTTATAGCGCATACACTACAGAAGGTCCTTGGAAAGACGGATGGAATCCTTCCGATTGGAAGGCAGGGATCCCTAAGCTTAGGGCGGAATGGATCCATAAAAGAAGTTCAGGACCTTCTCCCGTCCAAAATCATTCCCAAATGTATTTCGCAAAACAAGGATTGATAACTGAAGAGATGCAATATGTTGCTCTTCGTGAGGGAATGGATCCTGAATTCGTGAGAAGTGAGATCGCCAGAGGTAGAGCGATCATCCCTTCCAATAAGAACCATCCTGAATTAGAGCCGATGATCATTGGCAAAAACTTCCTGGTGAAAATAAACGCGAATATAGGAAACTCCGCTCTTTCTTCTTCTATTGAAGAAGAAGTAGAGAAGCTCCGCTGGTCCATTAAGTGGGGAGCTGACACCGTGATGGATCTATCTACTGGAAAGAATATCCATGAGACAAGAGAATGGATCATACGTAATTCTCCTGTTCCAATTGGAACAGTCCCAATCTACCAGGCTCTGGAAAAAGTAAAAGGTAAGGCGGAAAATTTAAGTCTTTCTGTATTTTTAGAAACTTTGGAAGAACAAGCGGAACAGGGTGTGGATTATTTTACAATTCACTCGGGAGTCCTTCTCAGGTACATTCCACTGACCTCTAAGAGAGTGACAGGTATTGTTTCCAGGGGTGGGTCCATCATTGCAAAATGGTGCCTGGCACATCATCAGGAAAATTTCCTCTACACAGGTTTTGAGGAGATCTGTAAGGTAATGAAAAAGTACGGAGTGTCTTTCTCCTTGGGTGACGGTTTACGTCCTGGAAGTATTGCGGATGCAAACGACGAGGCACAATTCTCCGAATTAAGGACCTTGGGTGAGCTTACACAGATAGCTTGGAAAGAAGACATCCAAGTAATGATTGAAGGTCCAGGCCATGTTCCAATGGATAAGATCAAGGAGAATGTAGATTTGCAGATGGAAATTTGTAAGGAAGCTCCATTCTATACTTTAGGACCTCTAGTTACTGATATCGCACCTGGTTACGATCATATCACTTCTGCGATTGGTGCTGCGATGATAGGTTGGCATGGGACCGCAATGCTTTGTTATGTAACTCCCAAAGAGCATTTGGGACTTCCTGATAAAGAAGACGTAAAACAAGGAGTGCTCGCCTATAAGATTGCAGCACATGCGGCCGATCTTGCCAAAGGACATCCAGGGGCCAAAGAAAGAGACGATCTATTAAGTAAGGCAAGGTTCGAGTTCAGATGGGACGACCAGTTTGCACTTTCCTTGGATCCGGATACCGCTCAGTCCTTTCATGACGAGACATTACCTCAAGATAGAATGAAAACTGCGCATTTTTGTTCCATGTGCGGGCCTCATTTCTGCTCCATGCATTTGACCCAAGAACTTAGAAAATATGCAGAAGAGAAAGGAATTTCGGACGAGAAGGCCATGGAAGAGGGATTCAAAGAAAAATCCCAAGAATTTTTAAATAAAGGCGGAACTGTCTACGTCTCCTCCGAGTAGCTTGACCTTTCCAAATAAATTTGGAATCCTGGATCGGCTTTAGGACCCGTATGAAACAGAAACTCGTTCAAAAACTAATTTTCGTATTCTTCTTATTGATTGCACCTGCGGCTTTCGCCCAAGGAAGTAACGATCTTGCCCCTGTTCCGGGTGAACTCGAACAGGCGGGGAGAAGAGGTTCCAGAAAATTTTTCATTGGAGGTTTTACTGCAAACGGTCTGAGTTGGTTCGGTTCAGGGATCCAATTTTCTTCTAAATTGGCTGCTTCTCTCCAATGGCAGGAACAAAGAGTGATCCAAAGATTCGATTTGGATGTGAATGGTGTGCAGTCTGATCTGTCTGGAGTATTTACTCTTACAAATTCGGAAAAGATCCAAAGGCAAGTTGCGCTTCAAATGGAATGGTTTCCTTTTTCAGGACCTTATTATTTTGCAGCTGGCGGGGGATTAGAAACTTATTCTGAAAAACAAAGAAAGACAGAGACCTATGTTCCGAGCGGAAATTATAGGGACTATGCTTGGAATATTTCCCAACAAAAACTTTTTCTTTCTGCGGGAGCCGGTTTCCGGTACGTTTTCAATTCAGGATTTTTTATCCATGTAGGAGGAAATATCCTATTTTATCCGGAAAGAACCACTCATGAACAAAGAGGTTCTTACGGCGCCAATACAAATTGGGATTATAGACAATTACAAAAAGATTGGCAAGAGCCTGAAAAAGAGGCCAGAACTCATCAGAATCCGTACGGGGCTCAACTGCAGATCTTATTCGGGATAGCAATATAATCTGCCACTTTCCAGGATTCGATCATCTAACCTGGAACTGGTTATTATAGAATTTTAATGTAGGGTAGAAGGAACGCCATCCCTGGTTTTATGACTTAATGTGGTCTTAAATGTTTCAATCACCTTGGAACATTCCCAAGTGGAAACATCATAACCTATCGTTAAGAACCAATTTTGTAAAAAATTAGGATCTTCTTTTTCTATGCTGAGTATAAATTGAGGATGGTTAGCTTTTTCCGTATGAACAAAATCTAAAAAAGTTCTCAAACTATTTCCCACCGATCTCAGGAGGATTGTCTCCGATTTAGAATTCGCAAGAAAAATATTGGAAGAAGTTCGGAATCTGCATTCCGATTTTATAATTTTCTAAAGGTTCGATTTCGGTTAACAAGGAGTATAACGTGCATATTCTGACCTCCTTTCCTCATTAAGAGACATAATCCACTTTTAGCTTCGCTGTCTGAGGAGCGGAATCTACCTAGATTGAGATAAGACCGTTATCAATTTCTAAAATACCAAAATAGAATATTATTTCCGGAAAGAATGTTTGAAAAACCTTAATTATCACAAAAATTTTGAAGAATAAATTAAATAAATGGTAAAAAAAAGAAATTTCTCCAAAATATGGCTATGCAAAGGCTAGATTTCGGTCTTTCGGATAACCCCGAAGAGGCGGAAGAATTCTACAAGTTACTGAATCGCTCCGCTTTAAGTATTTGTTATGGATTGCCAATTTCCCTCAGAACAGAGGCGGTTTTATTTTTATATAAATATTCCCAAAACAGCGTAACGGAAGGATTCAATTTTTTAAGAAAATATCATAGTCCAAGTTATTCTATCCTGTATTGGATTAACGAATCTGCTCACGGGTTGCCTTGGGAAAATCCTTGGTTGACCTTACTACTGGAATCACATTCTTCCGCATTATTATTACACTCGTTAGACGATCATTTGACGGATGGATCTTTAAGAGCCAATCATATCATTCTGCAACTAAGGACCGAGGCTTGGACTAGATATGCCCAATCCAGCAAATTATTCGGCAGAGAAGTGCATGACGGTGTTCTGATCGCAGACGAATTTATAGATAGATATTTCAAATCCATTGTAGATTTAGGAATTGTGGAAAGTTTAGAAGCACATCTCTCCAGATTTCGTTCTCAAATGGGGATTTGGTCCTTACAGCCTTATTTACTTGCAAGATCATTTTTCTCCAAGGACCAAGCAGAACTTGTGAGGAGAATGTACGAATTCTTCGGTGTGGCTTGGAGGCTTTTAGACGATTACCAGGATTTAACCGAAGACTTGGAGAATGAGGATATTTCTTCTATGATCTATTTTCTTCCGGAAGACAAAAGGCAAGATTGGAAAAGAAATAATAAGCGGGAAATTTTAGGACTTTTAGAAGAAATCCAGTTAGAAAAACAGATCTCTGATCTTATTAATTCTTATTTAAACGAAGCTGCAAAACTTGCAGAAGATCTACATTTACCTAAATACGCAAATTCATTGCTCTCTTTAAAGATTAAGGAGCCTAGCCGCGCCTGGCCTGAATTAGCCTAAATATTCCATGACCAACAAGGCCATATCGTCTTGATGTTGGAATTCTCCTTGGAAAGCTTGAACTCCATGTAAGACCGAATCGCAGAGCTCTTCAGGAGGTCTAAAAGAATTTTTCCTGAGTAGGTCGGATAAACGATCTTCTCCGAAAAATTCTCCTTCTGAATTTCTTGAATCGGGAATGCCATCGGTATACAATACTACCTTGTCGCCTGGTAATAAGTCTACCGACTCTGTTTGGTAAGCGGTTGGGATCGCCTCGTAGATCGCGACTCCTTTAGGTCTGTAAAATTCTACAACTCCACCTTTTCTTAAGACAAGGCATTCGGGATGTCCCGCATTTGCGATCAATGTTTTACCCGATCTTAGATCTACGGTTACTAAAGTAGCGGTAATAAAATGGCCGTCTAGTTTTCCTTCGAATTGATTACGAATATGTAATAGAAGCGAAGACGGATCTTGAAGAAGAATGGACCAATCTCCCAAAGTCATTTTTAACATGGACGCCAATAGCGCTGCGGAGACTCCATGGCCGGTTACATCTCCAATGAACATTCCCAAAGAACTTATGGAAGGATCGTAGATCACATCCAATAGATCTCCGCCGATCTCCATCATCGGTTTGTATCTATACGAGATCCTTGCGTTCGGGATAACCGGTAATTCTCTTGGAAGCAGTGCGTTTTGGATCTTTCCTGCAATGGAAAGGTCTTTCGCTAAAATTCTTCCTTTTTGTACAAGTTCAGCTTTTTGGAGTTCTATAATTTTGGTTCTTTCTTCTACCTTTGTTTCCAGAGATTCGTTTAAGGATTTGAGTTTCCCTTCCGATTTTTCTAGAGCTCTAAAAACTTCCGCGTATCTTTTTGCAAGAGCAAGACTGAAAAGTAACGTTAACACTAAGAAACTTTCGTTTACCCAAGGCTGGGCCGGGCCGAAACCTGCAAAACTCATCACAGTATAAAAAGAAGACACTGCGACAAGTATTAGGCCGGTGACCACCCATCGAAAAGATAGAATGCTACTCCGTCTGTATCTAAAGAAAATGTACAGAGTATTCATATAAAAGAATACTAATATGACTAAAAATATTTGGAAGGCCACTTTTCCGAAAAACTGATGTCCTCCCGTGAGACCGAACTCCAAAGAAGGCCAGATGGTCAGAAGAATAAAAAGAAATTGTAATGTTCTTCCCGGAATGTTTCGGGGAGCTTGAAAGATCCCGATCGTAAATTCGTAAAATAGAATGGGGAGAAAAGCTCCGAGGGAATAGCCGAAAATAACCCAAGTCCAGGGGGAATCTACTACGTATTGGAACCAACCTTCGTAAGCCGGATACCAGATCGCCAAGGACAAGTTTAGAAGGGAAAAGGAAAGATTAAATTTGTCCTGTGGTCTTCTGATATAAATGAAAGCAAAAAAGAAGAAGGAAAAAAATTCCAAAGAGCTGAACAGCAACACTCTAAGCGCTTTTACCAGATAGACGGTTTGCACTTCCGAGAAACTGCCTACTACCGGATTTTCCATCATGTTCCTGGGCCCGTTGAAAGGGAATAATTGGAGGGCTAGTGTAACTTCTTCATTTTGGAATGGAATGACTACGATCCTGGGTTTGGAGGAATCTTCCGATTCTCCTGGTACGATCATTTGTTCTTTTCCTTCCGATTTTACTCCCAAATAACAGCCGGATGGACAGAAAGGTATATAAGCAGAAAGTAATATATCTAGATCGTTTTTACTTCTTTTTACGGAATGAAAGAATACGAAAGAGGAATCTTTTTGTTTTGGATTATAATTCGAGATATTAGAAGGTGCGGCCAAAAAAGATTCTATTTTGTAAGAGTCTTGCCCGGAAGGATTTTCAGGATTTTGTCCAGGTAAAACCGGGAAATGTCCGTGGAAGAAATTTCCGGCAGGGATTTCGGAAAATGCCCAGTTAGAAATTATAAAAGGACTTTTATCTTGTTCCCAATTTGTAGATGGGGTCTCCATTCCTGCGACTGGAGAAGGCTCTGTAGGTCCGCATTGTTCCAGTAGTAGGACCAACAAGAGAGAAACGATAGGTTTCTTTAGATTTTTTGTTTTCATTTCGCATGACCATTTTTGGCTTCTTACGTATTTGTTTATAAGAGCGCTGTCGGTTGTATAGCTTTTTAACCTGCGTCTTTCGCACAACGGAACCCAAAATGATGGTATTCCGGATAATTTTGAGGGACATGTGCTCTTCTTTTGGAGCCTCTTGCATAACTTGAGGGCCACCACCAAGATCCACCTTTTAGGGTTTTTTTATCAAAACCGGGACAGTTATCTTCTCCCTCGCAAGGGCCTTTCGGATCTTTTCCGTTGCATGCTTCTCCGCATGCTTTGTAATTTTCGGAGTACCAATCCTGGACCCACTCCCAGGAATTTCCGGCCATATCAAATAGTCCGTATACTCCTGCAGGTCTACTTCCCACCGGAGCGGTGGGCATTAAATTCGGAGGATTGATCTTTTTATATACGCAGCCTTTTCGTTCGTCTTCTTCGATGACGGCTAACTTACAGTTGGCGGGTTTGTTTCCCCATGGAAATAGATTTCCTTTCGGACCTCTGGCTGCCTTCTCCCACTCCGCTTCCGTTGGGAGTCTTTTGCCCACCCATTCACAATATTCTTTTGCGGTATACCAACTCACTCCAAGCACAGGTTGTTTCGGTTTTAGATATAGATCACCATAGGCAGGGCCTATATAATCGCAGGTCCCGTTATAGAGACAATCTTTGCAGGAGCCTTCTTCTATACATTTGCTGAAGTCTTCATTTGTGACCTCGTATAGATCTATGAAGAAGTCGCTGAGATAAATTTTTTGTTCCGGAGCCTCGTCCGGATCGTGGGTATTACTTCCCCGGATAAAATATCCTTCCGGAATACATTGCATTCCTTTGATTTTTTTTCCGTAGCAGGGTTTGCTCGGGTCAGGAGATCCCAGCAAATGAGGGGCGATCAGAAAGATTATAGATAAAAATAGAATGATAAAATGGATCGGACGAAAGGAAAGCGAGTTCATCAAACCTGGAAGAGTCCTTTCCCAAGAGGATTCGTCCAGGTGCATTCTTATGCAAGAGAAATTTTTAGAGAATAAAAAGCGGAACGCTACAAGAGGAGAAGTCTAGATTTCCCTGCTCTGTAGAATTGTTCCCATCCGAATCAGTCACGGTGTAAATATAATAACCGGAGCCACTGGAGAAAGAGATGGATCCAGTGCCGGTCAGATCTCCGCTCAAAGTGAAGGATACTTTTCCGGATCTAGGAAGGCAATCCACGTATTTCCATTTCACAGGCTCATCTACTGAGAGAGTCAACGTGAAATTTTTCTCCACATGGACTACTTGTAAAGAACCCGCACTCCACAAGCGATACCATGACAAAGGATTAGAGTCGCTTCTATCCGCACCATACTGCAAAGAACTCAGGGAAGATACCTGGTGAGAAAAGATCAGATCTGTTCCGGAATAACCTTCTCTCAAAACGGAAACGTCTTGGGAGTAAGAAGAAATTCCAGGAGAAGCTCCAGTGAGAATATTATTCCAAGTTAAAGAGTATGCCTGGTTGGTAGTAGGAGCTCCCGCAGCGTAAGAAAGTGGTGCACCGGTTCCGGTTACTTTTACGGAAATTCCTTGGAATGAATTTTGGATCGTACGATTCACACCAATTTTCAAATTCGTACCGTTTTGTACGAAAGGAGAAGAAGCGGAAAGATTACTCCAAATATTTTCTGTCAGTCCATCGATTGTCCAATTGCTGAAAGGTAAAAATTTGCAATTCCCGAATTCTTTTGAAACTAAGAAAGAAGAAGAAGGATCGTTCCCATCCAAAACATAATCCAAGAAGTCATACGCGCTTGCATCGGTGGAGGATACTTGCCTGGAATAATTTCCTCCTCCCCAACAGTTGAATGAAAAATTATAAGCTTCTAATTCTCCAAAATCAGGTCCCTTATTCCAAATGCGATGTCCTAAGGAACTAATCCTTTCAGGCCAACTGATACGATTTCCTCGGATAGCAACCGATGCACCTTCTCCGCTTAAACCTTCCATAGAACCTGATACTGGGTCCATGGCCGAGGTCAAAGCCTCTGCGATTTGGTCCCTGTTTGCGAGTAAGGATAATGCGATCAAATCGTTTGATTTGGAACTTTTATCTTCCTGAGAGCAGTAAAATAGGAAAAATACCGAGATAAGAACGGATAGAAATACTCGCGAATAGGGGATAAAGTGATTTGAAGGCATAAAAATACTCTTGAGAAAACAGGTAAAAACCGGGCTTCTCTTATAAATTAACCTATAAGACTGCATGTTTTTGCGTAAAACCTTATTTCTTTCCGATAAAATCCTGGTTTTTTGAGCAAAAAATATGGTTCAAAGAATAGTTTGCTTGATAGGTTCCAAAGAGGACTAAATATAACCGATTTCGATAGAAACGTTAAGGGGTTAATCAAAAATGAAAAAATCACTCGTTTTGTTTGTCGTTTTGGCGGCGTTTTTAGTGGGTGAATCCACATTTGCTGACGCGCTTCCAGTAGTCGGAAAATGGAAAACCATTGATGACGAAGACGGTAAAGA
Organism: Leptospira johnsonii; assembly: GCF_003112675.1. Taxonomy (NCBI): domain Bacteria; kingdom Pseudomonadati; phylum Spirochaetota; class Leptospiria; order Leptospirales; family Leptospiraceae; genus Leptospira; species Leptospira johnsonii. The sequence goes on from NZ_BFAY01000004.1 coordinate 36,882, forward strand.
AAAGTCCGTAGTAGAGATCTACGAGAATGGCGGTAAAATTTACGGAAAGATCGCTAGCTTAAGAGATCCTTTGGATAAAGATGGTAAGCCGAAAGTTTGTACCAAATGTGAAGGTGCAGATAAAGACAAACCGGTTATTGGTCTTGTTATCATCAAAGGTTTGAGCTTAGACGATGACGAATATACCGGAGGAACCATTATGGATCCTAATAACGGTAAAATATATAAATGTAAATTAAAAGCCACTGATGGTGGTGCTAAATTGAGCGTTAGAGGGTTCATTGGTTTCTCTTTGATCGGTAGAACTCAAACTTGGCTTAAAAAATAAAATTCCAAGCAGCGGGGAGAATTCTCCCCGTTTATTCCTATTTTAACGAGGTGATTTTGTGAAGAAAATCAACGTAATATTCTTATTCGCTTTATTCTTTGCGGGAGCATTTAGTCTTTCCGCTGATCCTACTCCTGTCACAGGAGTATGGAGAACATTTAATGACGCAGGAACCAAAGAAGAATCTACAGTTGAGATCTATGAGAAGGACGGAAAGATCTTCGGAAAGATCCTGAGCCTTGTCGATCCGAACGATAAGGATGGAAAGCCTGCTCGTTGTACAGAATGTGACGGACCTGAAAAAGATAAGCCTATCTTAGGAATGGTTATTATCAAAGGGCTAGGAGCTGACGGAGACAAATGGACCGGCGGACGTATCTTAGATCCAAATGACGGAACTTGGTACAAATGTAGCCTAAAAGCAACCGAGGGCGGAAAGAAGTTAGAAGTCCGCGGTTATATAGGATTCTCCTTGATTGGCCGTTCCCAATTCTGGCAGAAAAAATAATCTAAATACCATTACGATTCGGGAAGGAGTACTATCTTTTTCCCGAACGAATTCCTAATAAATATTCCTTTCCATTACTGAATCTTTCTTTTCTTTCCGATTCCCTTTCAAAAAATTACGACTGTGACGGGCGTCTTTCGGGTCTTTCTACTCGGCTTCTTTTTTTATTCTTATATAGTTTCCTGCTCGATTCTCCGGGAAACCATTCCTTCTAGACCGTTGAACGACGGCTCAGTCTCTATTCTTCTGAAAATAGATAAAAGCGCCAGAGAAGAATTCGAGAAGGTAACTAATTGGGAAGTACCTTATACATTCATAGAGAAGGATCATAGTTATGCAGTGATCCTTAAGGAAAAATTAAAAACGTATGGGTTTCCTAAAGAAGGGATCAATATCGCAAAAGGAATGCCATTTAAATATTACTCCGGAAACTATCAGGATTCTTTGTCGGAGTCTATCTTTGCGTTAGCAGATATTAAGAAAGGATACAAAGACAATATATTAAATTCTCATTATTTATATTGGGTGCATCGTCTTTTCCCGAAACATACCCAATACAAGATAATTGGGAAATCCAGCAGGGGAAGAGAGATCCCAGCAATCTTACTCACGGATACAACTATTCCGGAAGAAGATAAAATTTCCGTTCTATTCAATTGTGCTCATCATTCCAACGAAGTTGTTTCCGTAGAACATTGTTATGATGTGATCTATGAACTTTTGGCTCATAAAAAGAAGTATGGAGATTTGTTTACAAAACTCAAGATCTGGGTAGTTCCGATCGTAAACCCGGATGGTTCCAGAGTGTTCTGGCATGAGAATATGTCTATGGGAAGAAAGAACGGATATCCAGGTTGGGGACAGATCTCTGAAAAAGATAATCCGGGAGTGGATATTAATCGTAACTATCCGTTTTTCTGGGGAAAAACAAAATCAAACCAAACTTCTTCCGCTTCCAATAGTGTATTTTTCAGAGGGCCATATCCAGGTTCCGAGCCCGAGACACAAGCAATGATGAATTTAGCGGAGAAGGAGAGATTTGCCGCTTCAATCAGTTATCATGCCTTTGCGAATTGTATCTTGGTTCCTTATACGATAGACGGCACTTCCAATCCGGAGCCGGACTTTGCTTGGAATTTGGGAAAGAAGATTGCTTCTTCTGTAGAAAGTAAAAATCCAAATCATAATTTCAGCGCTAAGAAGAATATTTACGGAGTGGACGGAGTCGACCAAGATTATTATTTCTTTAAGTATGGAACTCTTGCTTATTTAGTGGAATCTTCTCATTTAAATCCTCCATATTCGGATGTTCCTAAAATTGTAGAATCTTTAAGACCGGCTTGGACGATCCTTTTGGAAGAAATTGCCGACGGAAGTAAACTTTATTTTAAGATCAAAGACGAACATGGAAGTCCATTAGTAGCGAATATCAAATACGATAAGGTTCTTTTTTATCATGGAGAAGTCCGGACTTCTCGTAAGGAAGACGGAATGTTCTTCCAATCCTTTCCTGGGATCAGAGGTATTAAGTTAAAAGTCGAAAAAGAAGGATACGAGACAGTCAATTGGGAAGGGACCACTTGGAGATCCTGGAAGGCAGTGGATATCGTTTTAAGGAAAAAAGCTCCAGCCCAATAAGATCATGAACAGATATAAAAACGAGGCCGCCTTAATCTTTTGTACCTTGATCTGGGGTGGAACCTTCTCCGCTACGAAACTAAGTTTGGTTTCGATTTCTTCCTGTTTGTTTATTGGGATTAGATTCGCGATCGCAACCTTTGTTTTTGTAATTTATATTCTTCTTAAGAACCGAAAAAACTCGGTATCGTACCCTGATTGGAAGACAAACAAATCTTTATACTTCTTAGCATTCCTATTGGGTTTTTGGATGTTTCTTGGATTCGCATTCGAGACAGTCGGTTTAAAATACACAACAGCCACTAAGTCCGGATTTTTGACAGGGACCTTGGTGGTCATCACTCCTATCTTACAGACTTTATTTCTAAAACGTATGCCTAGCTCGGGGAACCTTCTGGGAGTGATCGTAGTAACGTTCGGTCTATTCTTTCTTTCTGCTGAGTCAGTGGGAGAAGATAATAAATTAGTAATATCTTATCATCTGGGTGATGTACTTACTTTGGGAGGTGCGTTTTTCTTTTCCTTATACATTATCTATGTGGATAAGGCGAGTAAATCCTGTCCTTTGGATATTCTTCTTTTGTCCCAAACATTAGTGACTAGTGTATTCGCTTTTTTTCTAGCATTCATCTTACACTGGACGGAATTCGAACCTTTGTTTATCAAAATGGATTCCAAGGTAATGCCTGCTTTATTTTATAACGGTTTGATCTCTTCCGTAGGGACCACGTTCTTACAGACGAAATACCAAAAGGGGATCTCTCCTACAAGAGCGGGACTTATTTTTTCTTTGGAGCCAGTCTTCTCCGCTATTCTTGCCTATTTCACTTTGGAAGAAAGATTGGATGCAACAGGTTTGATCGGATGTAGTTTAGTGCTCACCGGTGTTCTGTTAGCCGAACTATTAGGTAGAGAAAAAAAATTCTAGAGCTTGTTCTATCCTTTATTTTTTTTTCGAAAATTTTGCAAATTTTTAGACTTTCAATTGTGGTTTGATTGCCAGGAGTACCTGCCATGAAGCGTATTTATTTTGTTCTATTCTTCTTTTCTATCTCTGCCTGTAACCAAGCTAAATCGATAGATATAGACTCCGCAAAATCTCCTATCGGTCTACTTATGGACATTACTCTTTCCGAAGCAATTAACGGAAGAGATGCAGGGCCGGAGTATATGGCCGCAGGAGACAATTGTTCTCTTTTTACTTCTGCCGATGGAATTAATTGGAGTATTCTACAAGGCGGTACCACTCCGTTTACCGGCTGTTCCGGCGGAGTGATCTATGGATTGGCACAAGGTAATGGAAGATGGGTAGCTGTCGGCACCTTGACCAATACCTATCTGACTAACGCAAATAATTGCGGTCTCTGGAGCAGCGCAGACGGTGTGGATTGGGTAAGACATACTTGTCCGAGTCCTAATTTATTAAGTTATTCCAATACTCCTCTTAGGTCGGTTACGTTCGGTACTGTGGGAGGTGTCGGATTATTTTTCACTTCCGGTCATAAGATGGGAACCGGTGCAAATGAAGACTATTACGGATTAGTGAGTCTGGACGGAATGAACTGGGTTTTCAAAAAATTAGGACCGACTCCGGCTGTGGATGGGGGTTTGACTACCACCTGTTATTTAGAAATCGACAATGGGGTAGCAAGGTGTTCGGGAGAAACAGGTTCTTATTCTGATGCGATCTTAAAATACAATTCTTCTTCCGGGGTCTGGGTAGCGGATACGGATCTCCCAGATTATATGGGCTATGCTGCTTTTCCGGATGCACCGCCAAATTATAATCCTAGCACTTCTTGGTTTTATGCGGGGCCGAATCATTCCAGATTTACGTTCGGACAAGGTGATAGCGCAAATTATGTGAATCGAAAATTACCCGGAGGCGATTGGGTAGAAGTAGTCACGAACGTACTTATGAGTCAGTACACTTATGGACTATTATTGAATGCCGCTGCATATAAAGGAAATCTTATCGTAGCATTAGCTGACGCTTGTACTTGGATGAATTCCACGGACGCAGGAACCAACTGGAATGTGTACGATTCTATAGGAAGTTGCACCTATGATAATGGTATGCCTGATTTCTTAAGTGTAACTTATAATTCTTATGTGAAACAATTCGTAGGTGCAGGAAGGTCCGGAAGAATTGTATATTCCGAAACAGGATTGGAACCTTCTTCTTGGACGATCTTGGAGACCGGTTTTAGTGGGACGATCAATACTCTGATCTCTAAGCCTTAGTTTTCTTGGATCGAATTTTCAGAACTTAAGTCTTGAGTCGGAATTGGGATCTTTGCTTTGATAGCAGCTTCCTTGGTTTTAGGATCCAACCTAAAAAGTTTTTTGATCGCGATGTCCTGCCAATAACGAGATCGATTTTCTTTGATAAATCTTTTTAGAAAATGGATCTCCGCTCCTTTTGGACTCACTTCTTCCTTTCCATAAAATTTGTTTTTGAAATCGGAAGTGAAATTCGGATTTTCTTTTAGATAAGTATCCAAATTTGTCAGAACGTAAGTGCCTGTATAAGGACCTCCAAATGATAGATTTATACCTTTTGGATGGGCGATAAAATTTCCCAGAAAACGGATCTCTAATCCTCCCGGATTGGAAAAGTAGAATTTAGATTTTTCTAATGGATCATATTCTATCGGAATGGAACTTGTATGAAGCACAGTATAGGTATGTGTTTGCACATGTCCATATTTGTTTACCGTTGTATAGGTATGAGTGGTAGTATAAGAATACGAAGCGCTGTCTAAGATCAAAGGTTGATTTTGGGGAAGTCTCGTGACTACAAAATATTTAGGAGCGCCATTCTCTGATTTTCCTAACTGTAATTTTTGGACCCAGAGAAATCTGTAATTTCCATCTCCTTCCATTTCTTTGCCGGGATCTTCTAAATTGATCTTTTGGCCCGAGATAGAAGAGAGATTTGTTTCTTTTGAAATAGATTCTTCTAAGCCCTTGAATATCCCATTTGAGATACCGCCTTTGGCAACGATCAATCCGAAAGCGACTAAACCTTCTTCCCCTGGGGTAGGTTCTTCCAATACAGGAAATGTTTTTAGACAACCTAAAGTTACGAAGGATAAGCCGAGTATGAGTAAGGATCTAAATCTCCAATCCATTGCTCCTATCTTAAATGAGTGCATTACTTATTCAATCCGTTTTGTTAGTTGACTCGAATGGGATTGATAGAAGGAATATTCTTCGTTATAGTACATGAAGCGAAACATCCTGGCAAAATTTTATTTTTTATTTTTAATCTGCGTTTTATTTCCGATCTCTAATTTCGCTTCTCCTTTAAAGACAGATCTGGATGAGGATGTGTTAAAAGAGATCAGGGACCATTACGATTCCGGACAAAAAGCAAACAGGTTTGACAGGGACTTAGGTGTTCCTAAAAGTACTAAGGCCAGATTTTTCTCCATACAGCCTGGAGGAAGTTACGATTTTATTTCCGACTTGGATATCAGCGGAAGAGGACGATCCGCCTCTATGACTACGGAGTCTCAAAGGCCAAATTTCTTTTTTGATATTAGAAGTAAGGACTACAGGATCAACGAGGCATTCGGAGTCCAACTTCTGTTTCATTCTGCCAAAAAAGAATTCGATAAACAATCTTATTCTGTCCCAGCTCCGGATACGGGTTCTTCTTCAGATTCGAGTTCCTCTTCTTCCAGCAGTAGCAGTAGTTCAGGGACGAATGATAAAAATTCGGTCACAGCCGATCTTGGGACTAATGTTAAAGTCGATTATAATTATATAATACCAACATTCTATTGGGGAAATCCGGAAGTCGACGGATTTCGTATGGGACTCGGCTTCGGATTAGCGGACATGAGAATGAGAGGGAATGTGGATTTTAGAGATCCAGGGGAAACGATCGGAAAAATGTATGGAGCGATGGGTGATAGAGATACTTTTCTGAACACATTGAGTTTTATACAATTGAGTTCCGGTTTGGTGGATCTGAGAAGAGGAGATCCGATATTCAATTATCTTTTATTAAATTTAAGCCAAGGTAATAATTTGGAAATGATGGGGGCCTATCTTGCCAGCCAAGGGACCCATTTTTCTACGGATGTAATATCACTTTTAGTTTATGCAAATTTGCAGGATAAATACAATCCTCTGGAATTATTGGCTTTGAGCGCCTTATCCAGGACTAGTATCAACGCTAAAGACAAACAGGTTTTTGCGTACATGATCTATGTAGAAACGCCTAAATTCGGGTTCGTGAAGGCTAGATTAAGTTGGCATGGACCGTTGTTCAAGGATTCAGGATATACAATCCACATGAGCACACTTGAACTCGCATTAATGGTCCCAATCGACTTTTAATTCTTCTAAATTAGATCTGCATAATATCCCTGCTTGACACTCGGTCGATTTGAACCGATTTTAGCTTAAAAACTAAAATCGCCTAACCGAGGGATAATGAATAGAAATTTGGAATTGGAGCGTCAAGGGGAAGTTGCCGCAAACTATCTAAGGATTTTTTTAACCATAGTTTTTATTTTCGGGACCGCATTCGGATTAGTTTGGAAAAGCGGGATCCAAGCAGTTTTAGGTTATTATATCGGAGGGATCGTTGCGTATTCCTTCATCATCTTCTTTTCCATTTTTGTAATGAAGTTTTTCGGCTACAAACCTTGGTTGAAATACGCTACAGTGTTCCTGGAGTTTATCGGTTATGCGATCGTGCAAGCTGGTTATTTCGGAACAGAAGACCAATGGAAACCGAATGGGATCTTGAGTCCTGCCAACTATGGGATCTATTTTCTAATTTTAGCAGGGACCATTTTTAGGTTCAATCCTAGATTCACTTTTATCACATCTACAGTTTTAGCAGTTCAATTCACAGCGATGTCGATGACGCTTACCATTCTGAATCCTCAGCTTCTGACTATGGGATATGAAGGAATGATCCGATTGAGATCTCCTCTTGTAATTTTAATGGGAGTGTTCTTATTCGCATTCGGGGTAACAATCTCTTATGCAACCAAATTCGTAAGAAGATTGGTAGAAGAAGCGCAAAGCGCAGAAGAAAGAGCTATTCGCAATTATACCTCCGCGAAAGAGATCTTGCACAGTTCCGAAACAGTAGCGGAAGAACTTCGCAAATCCTTAATAGATGTAGAAGATGTGGCCAAGGCAAACGAGGATAGCAGCCGAGATCTAGCAAGTATGGTAGAAGAAACATCCGCCACTCTGGAAGAAATGGGAGCAAGTATAGAATCTATCGCAAAGATGGCGGAACAACAGGACGAATTTGGGGACGATACTTCTACTTCTATCGATAAATGGAAGGACCAAATGGTCCGAGTTTTCGAGGCAGTATCCTTTGCTCGAAGTTTGGGAGAAGGTTCGGCAGCCACCGCGATAGAAGGGGAGGGTACAGTCCGAATCGCATTAGACGTGTTTTCTCAATTTAAGGGAACTGTCCAAGAAGTTAGTAAGATCTTAGGAGTGATCCAGGATCTCGCAGGAAAAACAAATTTACTTTCTTTGAATGCAGCCATCGAAGCAGCAAGGGCGGGAGAAGCAGGAAAAGGCTTTTCCGTAGTCGCAGAAGAAGTAAGCAAACTTGCGGATTCTTCCTCCAGAAACGCGAAAGAGATTGTAAAGCAGATCGGAGCCTTGGGAGAAGCTTCTGATACAAGTTCCGAAAAATTCGGAGAATTGGTCCAGGCTTTCCGTGAATTGACCTCAGGAATCGGTTCCATTGGAGAAGCGCTTGCTCAGGTGGGAGATTCGGTAGACAGGCAGAAAAGTTTATCTACGGAAGTAGAAGAAAAGAATAAGCAGATCCGCGATCTTTCCAGAGAAATGAAAAATTCTACATTAGAACAATCGAATGGAACCAAACAGATCCTGGACGGGATAGAATATCTGAGCAAAAGATCTATGGAAATGTCCGAGATCACAGAAAAACTCAGGACTAGTTTGGAAAGATTGAAAGGCACTTCTCAATCTTTGACAAAAACCTTAGAGGCGACTAAGTTGGAATAGTGGCCTACAGAGATTGAAAGGATCTTTCATACGCCCTTCGACAAGAAGGAACGTATGAAGGTTTAAACAGACCCGCTTTTAGTTTGGTGCGGTCATCCCGGTAGAGATCGCGATCCGGTTCCAGGAATTGATTGTATTGATCACAACGATCAAAGCGATAAATTCCTTTTCTTCAAAATGAGCCCGAACCCTAGCATACAGATCATCCGGAACCCCATGCTCCGAAATTTTAGTCACATATTCCGTTAATTCCAAAGCGGCTCTTTCTTTTTCGGTATAATAAGGAGCCTCTCTCCAAGCGTTCAAAAGATAGATCCTTCTTTCTTCTTCTCCTAATTTTCTCGCATCCACGGTGTGCATGTTAATACAAAAAGCGCAGCCGTTTATCTGAGAAGCTCTGATCTTTATTAGCTCATAAAGTTTGGTTTCGATCCCTGAGCTTTTCGCAAAGTTTTCCATCTCCATCATTCTTTCCAAAACCTGGGGATACACTTTGGCGTAATTGAATCTTGTGTTCATTTGTTTCCTCTTTTAAAAGAAAGACGTTCGAAGTAAGGTCTTGTGACGGTGTGTTGGAAATTTTGGGAAATATTTCCAGCCTCTTCGTATTTCTACTAGAGAGCGAAAGGATACCTAGTAATAGCCGATATTGTTCGTTCGAAAGCGGCATGCTAAACTCATTTTCTGTGAAAATTGAAAAAACTTTTTTACCGAAATCTGAGAGAAACCTAATATGAAAAAAAGAACAGTATCCTTATTCTTCTTACTAACCATTACCTTTTTCACGAATTGCGACGGGTCGTCCGATGATAAGAGCACAATCCTCGCATTACTAATGAACAAAAAATGCATCAACCTTCCAAAGATTATCGTTGTAGTGGATCTCTCCTCCGGGAGTTCCATCGCTACATTTAACTGTTCAGTTTCCGACAGGCAATATATTTGCAGCGATGGGAATAGCGTTCAGTACAGGACTTTTTCTTCCGTTGAAGGTGCATTATTGGGAGTAGTAAATCCTCCAGGCGGAGGTGGTTTCGGTTTTTTCCCTTCTCAAAGAGGTTTACTAAGGAACAAGGCGACCAGCGTTTCAAATCCGAATAACGTATTGTATAATTTTACTTATACATACGATCCCTCTCATCGTTTAGTGTCTGCTACCGACGAAATCAACTCCACTAGTCGAAGTTATGGCGATTATGATCTGAACGGATTTCCTTTAGATGTAGATGGAAGCAGTGCAAATTATTCATATGATTCGGGACGCAAACGCCCTAAGAGTATTTCAGTTAGTGGAGGTCCCGGTATACTTTTCGATTCAAAAGGTTGGGCGATTGAGTTTGCGGAAGGTCTGGATTCGATCGCTTTTGAGAATAGCGGATCCTTACAAATTTGCGACTGATCTAAGTTTTGGGCGATCCTCCCGCTTCGCGGGAGTCGCGCTGCTACGTGTTCGCGCATTCGCGCTCATCCGAGCTTCGCTCGGACTAAAGCACTTCGCATCGCTATCGCGGGGGCTTTCTTGGAAATATTTTATAGATTTCTAATGTGATTTCCCGTTCGGCTTTTGGGGGGTCCAAGCGGAGTATTTTTTCCGGAAAATTCTCCTTCTTTTCTCTAAAAAAATAGGAAAGATAAATCACGTTTTTCCTTGACCGGCTAACTCAATTCTCTACATTGGTTTTTACGGCCTTTTCCGTATGGGAAATCGTCGGCAAAGCCAAACGAGTAAAAAAGACGGAGACTTTCTCCCTCAAAAACAAAACTCGCTGCGGCAAATAATCAGTTCTTTTACAACGAATATAACTGCGAATGAGAAATTAAAATTTTTTATTAGCTGAGATTAGGTTATGGTGATGAGTTCGCCATGATATTAATAATCTCGAACACT